>JAACDV010000009.1 GCA_009936825.1 Bacteroidota bacterium
AGCCGGGTTTTTACGCCGGGAGCAGCGGCGTCAAAAACAACCGCCGCCAGAGTGCGCAGGGCCGCCGCCGAGCTTGGTTACCGGCCAAATTCATTAGCGCGGGCAATGGTGTCAGGCAAAAGCCGGATCATCGGGCTGATTGTGGCCTATTTGCAAAATCAATTCTATCCTGAGGCGTTGGAGAAATTGTCGGCACGGTTGCAGAGCAAAGGCTATCACGTTCTGATCTTTCTTGCCTCCAATACTCAAGGTGATGTCGAAGGCGTTGTCGAAGAAATTCTGGATTATCAGGTTGATGGCATCATCGCGGCATCGGTTGCATTGTCGTCGGAGCTATCTGATCGCTGTCAGGCGATTGGCGTTCCGATGGTTCTGTTTAATCGTTCACAAGATGGGCGTTCACAAGATGGGCGTTCCCAAGATGGGCGTTCCCAAGATGGGCGTTCCCAAGATGGGCGTTCCCAAGATGGCGCGACCGCATCGGTGGTTACGTCGGCTGTGACATCGGATAATTTTCGAGGCGGGCGTAAGGCTGCCGAATTTCTACTGGCTGGCGGGCATCAGCGCATTGGGTATATTGCCGGTTGGGAAGGGGCATCGACACAGCGCGACCGCGAGGCCGGTTTTACTCAGACGCTGGCAAATGCCGGGGCGGCAGTCTATGCGCGCGGGGTTGGCAATTTTCAAAGCGATACGGCGCGCGCGGCAGCATTGGAGATGTTTTCGGTACCAACGCCTCCAGATGCGGTGTTTATAGCGAATGATCATATGGCGTTATCCGTCATGGATACGCTGCGGTTTGAATTGGGGCTTCGGATTCCTGAAGATGTATCGGTCGTCGGGTATGATGATGTTCCGGCGGCTGCGTGGCGCGCCTATGATTTGACCACGGTCAGACCACCCGCCGACAGGATGGTCGATGAGACCGTTGATATTCTGTTGGCGCAGATTGACGGCGAATGCGTGCAACCGCGCCATATTGAAATTGATGGACCGCTGATTCTTCGGGGCTCAGCCCGAATACCAAAGGGATGGCCAAAGGGGGATGATGATGCCAAAGGGGGTGATTATGCCAAAGGGGGGTGATGATGAAGGGCTTTGATTCGAAATTTGCTGATTTTCCTGATTATATTTTGGGGATCACGCGTGAAATCTGGGAACAACGCGGCATTGCCACGCTACATCATTACTACACCGGCGATATTCCTGTGCGCTCGCCCGGTTCAGTTGTCGCTGGAAATCAGGGGGTGATCGCAGCAACTATGGCGACGCTGGCCGAATTTCCTGATCGCCGCCTTCTTGGTGAAGATGTCATTTGGTCGGGAACGCCTGAAGATGGGATGCTCAGCTCGCACCGGATTTTGACCACCGCCACACATGCGAATGACGGCGTTTATGGCAAGGCCACCGGGACAAAGCTTGTCTACCGGGTCATTGCCGATTGCCATGCGATCAATAATCAGATCAATGATGAATGGCTGATCCGCGATCAGGGCGCGATTGTCCGCCAGCTTGGCTGGGATCCAAAAGAATATGCGGCTGATTTGATTGAGCGCGAAGGCGGCGTTGACGCGTGCGTCAAACCGTTCACCCCGGCGATTGATATTCCGGGGCCGTATAAAGGGCGCGGCAATGATAATGAATGGGGCGCAAAATATGCCGATATTCTGCACCGGATTATGGGCGCTGATATGGCTGGGATTAACCAAAGCTATGACGAGGCGTGTCATCTGGAACTCCCGGGCGGGGTTACTGCGCACGGGCTGGATGCTGCGGATAGGTTCTGGATGGGACTTCGCGCCAGTTTCCCGAATGCGGTCTTTTCAATCGAACATCAGATTGGCCGCGAAGATGAGACATTATCGCCGCGCGCCGCTATCCGCTGGGGGCTGTATGGCAAGCATGATGGCTGGGGACGTTTTGGCGCGCCAACCGGGGCTGATGTCTATGTGATGGGGGCCAGTCATGCCGAATTTGGTCCACGCGGGCTGCGCCGGGAATATGTGCTGTTTGACGAGACCTCAATCTGGAAACAGATTTTGATGAAAACGGGGTAATGTGATGACTGTAATCGACCTGAATCAAAGAATTGTCCGCTATGGTGATCTGGTGCCGTGCCGCACTGCGTTTATCGACGCGCACACGCCGGGCAGTAATCAAAAAGAAAACTTCACCATCATTGGCGGCGGCGTTTCGGAATCGGCTGATCAGCATGTTCATATTGCCGATACACCCGGATTTAATATCGGGGCCGCTGGGCAGCCGCCAAAAGTACGAAATTCGCTTCATGCCCATCGCACTGCCGAGGTGTTTTTTGTTCTTTCGGGGCGCTGGCGCTTTTTCTGGGGCGTTGACGGCACTGATGGCGAGGTGGTTCTGCAGGAAGGCGATGTGATTAATCTGCCGACCGGTATTTTTCGCGGGTTTGAGAATATCGGAACCGATTACGCGATGATCATGGCAGTGCTTGGCGGTGATGATGCCGGGGGCGGCGTTGTCTGGGCCCCGCAAGTTATCGAAGAAGCCCGCGAGCACGGGTTGGTTCTGGCTGAAAACGGGGCCTTATATGACAGTAAAAAGGGTGAGGAATTGCCCTCTGGCATAGGTCCCATGCCGGTTTTGACACCTGCTGAAATGGCCCAGTTCCCGGTGGTAAGGAGTCAGGAATTAGTCCAGCGTTTTGTCGCACGTTACTGGGATATGATGGCGATGGCGGACGGCGCGCCAGCATCGGTGATTGCCTATGACGGCATGTTGCGTGATCTTCCGGGGTTTCGCCTTGACCTAATTCGCGCTGGCAGCGTGGCGCCCACACCCTATGTTACGCGCCGCCATGAGGTGTTAATGGTGATGCGGGGGCACTGGCGGGTGCGCTGGGGTGATGGTTCGAGGGATGAAGCCAGTCTTAGCCCGGGCGATGTGTGCGCCATTCCGCCAGACACCCGCGTTAGTCTGGAGCCTTCGATGAGCGGTGAGGCCAGCCTGTTCCGGGTTATTGATACGGACGACATTCCGGGCGGAACGGTAGATTTTCATCCGGTACCAGCGGCGTTGGCACGGTAGTTTGACGCGCCCTGACGAAGCCAGTTAACAGACTAAATCAGCGGAGATTCGTATGCCCAAAATTTTAACAAGCCACGTTGGATCCCTTCCCAGAACGCAGGAAGTTGTTGATTTCATCTTTGCTCGCGAAAATGAACAGGCCTTTGATCAGCCGGCCTTTGATGCTTGTATGACATCGGCATGCAGCGAAACGGTGCGGCGTCAGGTTGAGGCCGGCATTGATATCGTCTCGGACGGTGAGACCTCAAAAATCTCCTACGCAACCTATGTCAAGGATCGCTATACTGGGTTTTCAGGGGACAGCCCGCGCAATGCTCCGGGTGACCTAAAATTATTTCCCTCATTTCTTGAGCGCTTGGCGAATGATGGCGGCACCCCGCAATATGCGCGCCCGATGTGTACTGGTGAGGTAGTATCCAAAGGTAAGGGTGAGCTGGAGACCGATATTGCAAATCTGAAAGCGGCGATGGCAACGCATGGTGCAGCGCGCGGCTTTATGAATGCGGCATCCCCCGGCGTAATCTCGCTGTTCTTGCAAAACCAGCATTACAAATCGCGTGAGGCGTATCTGGCGGCGCTGGCCGATGTGATGAAGCGCGAATATGAGACGATTGTCGAAGCAGGGCTGGATTTGCAGCTCGATTGTCCTGATCTGGCATTGTCGCGGCATATGCTTTTTTCAGATTTGTCTGACGAAGAATTTGTTGAAATCGCCAATATGCATGTTGATGCATTGAATCATGCGCTTCGTGATGTTGATCCGGCACATGTTCGGGTTCATATCTGCTGGGGTAACTACGAAGGCCCGCATGTGTGCGACATTGATATGGATAAGGTGTTCACAACATTGATGCGCACCCGGGCGCGCTATGTTTTGTTTGAAACTTCAAACCCGCGCCATGCCCATGAATGGACCGTTTTCCGTGATCGTGCGGATGAAATTCCGGATGATAAGGTGCTGGTTCCGGGGGTTGTTGATACCACCACGAATTTTGTCGAACACCCCGAATTAGTGGCCCAGCGCATAGGAAGATTTACCGACATAGTCGGGGCCGACCGGGTGATTGCGGGATCAGATTGCGGGTTTGGCACCTTTGCCGGGTTCGGCGCGGTTGATCCTGAGATTGCCTATGCCAAGCTTGATGCGCTGGCCCAAGGTGCGGCGTTGGCGGCAGACCGGCGCTAGCGATTGCGCGATGGCAGCCCCGCTTTTTCTTCTTCCCGGCATGATGTGTGATGCGCGTCTTTTCGTATCACAGACAGAGGCGTTTTCAGTCCACCGAGAGGTGCAGGTTCCGGTATCAGGCAGGCATTCTACAATGGCTGAAATGGCGCGGGAAATTCTGCGGGATGCGCCGCCTCGGTTTGCTCTTGCCGGGCTGTCTATGGGCGGTATTCTGGCGATGGAAATTATGCGCCAGGCGGGATCGCGGGTAACGCATCTGGCCTTGATGGACACCAATCATCTTGGCGATGCAGTGTCAATAAAACCCCGCCGTATCCAACAGATGGCTGCGGTGACAGATGGCGGCCTTGCCAGCATTATGCGCGAAGAGATGAAGCCGAATTATCTGGCACCAGGTGCTGATCCGGCGATTCTTGATTTATGTATGGATATGGCGCTGGGACTTGGCGATGATGTGTTTCACAATCAATCGCTGGCGTTGATCTCGCGCCCTGATTATTCGGAAACGCTGAAAGAAATACACTGTCCGACCTTGTTGCTTTGTGGGCGGCATGACAGCTTATGTCCGGTGTCACGCCATCAGGCTATGGCCGGGTTAATCGGTCATGCAAAGCTGGTCATTGCCGAAGAGGCCGGGCATCTTCCCAGCCTAGAGGCACCCGAAATTGTCAATCAGGCTTTAGAAGAATTATTGGAGATTTAATATGGATGATGCATTGCTGACCCTGTTGCAAAAGGTTGATACCCCCACCGTTTGCAACGCTATTGAAACAGCGCAGGGCAAGCGCGGGTTTGATGCTTATACCCGCGGCACGGTCATATCTTCGGCGCCCGATGCTGGGGCGATTGTGGGATATGCGCGCACTGCCCGGATCGCCGCAAGGGCGCCGTCACCCGATCCTGTGGATGAGGTTCGTGCGCGGCGCCTTGCGTATTATAAATATATGGCAGAGGGTCATATGTCAGAGGGTCCGCGTCCGGCGATTGCTGTGGTTGAGGATGTGGACTACCCGAACGCAGTTGGCGCCTATTGGGGTGAGGTGAATACCAACATTCATCTAGCGTTTGGAATGGCTGGCGCGCTGACCAACGGGGTGATGCGTGACCTTGGCGATCTGCCGGATGGATTTCCGGTGATTGCCGGATCGGTAGGGCCAAGCCACGCTTTTGTCCATGTTGTTGATGTTGCAGCGGGAGCGCGGGTGTTTGATCTCTACATCCCCGACGGGGCGCTGGTCCACGCAGACCGGCACGGCGCGGTGATTATTCCAGATGATGTGGTTCCGGTTTTGGGCGCGGCGATTGAGACGCTGTTTAAGGCTGAAAAATGTATTTTGGATCCGGCGCGCAAAGGCACAATGAGCTTTGATGAGTTTCAGACAGCATGGGCCGTGTTTGAGGAAGCCCGCACCTAGATTTGCCCCCTCGAAACCAGTTTAGATGTCGGCCAAATCATCATCGCTAAGGCCATAGATTTCTCGCGCTTTGTGGCGGCTTATCAAACCGGCCATCACATCGGCGATTATATCAGCCTTTGGCCGGTCATGCGGATTACCAAATCCACCTCCGCCCGGTAATTCGACAATCAGCGTGTCACCGTTGGGAATATGGTGCGTGGTTTTGCCGATCAACGCACTCCCCGATCCAAGGCGCGCGTTTCCGGTACTGCCATCACTGCCGCCAGAGCGCCCCCGCGCAGGATTATTCAGTCGGTCCCAAGTGGCCGCAGAAACGTTAAAACCGGCATCATCTGTGTTGGCAATCTCGATCAATTGTGACACCCCGCCCGGCATCATACCGGCGCCGGCTGAATCTTGGATATATTCCTTACGCCGGAAAATTAACGGGGATTCGGTCTCAGTGATTTCAACCGGAATGCTGCCAACGCCCGACGGAAAAGCGGTTGTGTTAAGTCCGGGCGCTGATTTGGTTGCACCAACCCCGCCCAGCCCAACATTCATTACATTAAAAGCGGTTCCGGGCACGCTATTGCCCGCCTCGCTCTTGGGATGCGCAGGATTTTGCTGCGGGCGTCTACCCGACATTGCCAGCACCCAAATTGACCCGGCGCTCTCAGCCGGTGTCGTGTCACCCAGCGCCTGAGACAAACACCCAAAGACGGCATCGGGCAGCATTTGGCCGATCACATGCCGCGCAGTAACCGGGGCGGGGCGTTCGGGGGCAACGCACGATCCAGCCTCAGCCAGCACATCAAAACACGATAACGACGCGTGATTATTAGGAGTGTCGGGCGCAATAACGCATTTCAGCCCGAAAACCGAATAGGCATCGGTATAGCATTTTGGCGAGTTGATACCATAAGCAGATTCCGGCGAGCTTCCCGCATAGTCAAGCGTACATCTATCGCCGTTTATCTCTAGGCGTGTTTTCAGTGTAATCGGGCTTTCATATCCATCGATGGTCATGTCGGCGTGATAGACCCCGTCCGGCACCGTTTCGATGGCTTTTTTTGTGGCGGCGAGTGAGCTGTCCAGAATATGCACCGCCAGCCGGTCCAGCGACGTCAATTCAAACTCCTCCATCATTCCCTCCAGCCGTTCAACGCCAACATCATTGCTGGAAATCAACGAGCGGATATCGCCAATCACCTCAACCGGGTTGCGGCTGTTCGCAGCGATAATCCCGATCAAATCATCGTTCATCACGCCGGCGCGTCGAAGATACATATGCGGTATCTGGATGCCCTCTTCAAAGATTGATTTTGCATCAGCGGTAAATCCCCGCCCGCCAACGTCGGTAACATGACTGGTTGACGCAAACAGCGCCACGATCTGCCCCTGATGAATGGCGGGCGTCACCACCACAAAATCAAACAGATGGCCCGTCCCCATCCACGGATCATTGCTAACGAAAACATCGCCTGGCTGCATCGTTTCAGTGGGAAAACGTTCAATAAAATGCGTCACCGCCATTGCCATGGTGTTCACATGACCCGGGGTTCCGGTGATGGCCTGTGCCAGCATTCTGCCGGTAATATCATAGACCCCGGCGGACAGATCACCCGCCTCACGGACGACCGAGCCAAAGGCGGTGCGCAGCAGCGCTTGCGCTTGTTCCTCAACAACCGAAATCAGCCGTGTCCACATCACCTGATTCTGAATTTCGGCGAGATGCTCCGGGACTGGCGCAGTGCTAGATTTTGGATACTCACTCATTTTTATCTCCTAAGCTGGGCCAATCTCCTAAGCGGGGCCAATCTCCTAAGCGGGGATGCCAGCACGCGTCAGGCCGTTTCGTGTTAGACGAAGGGCCAGATCGGCGTCAACGCAGGCATCAAACCCCTTTGGCACCACCGTGGTGGTTTCGGTTTCGATGATCAGCGCTGGCCCGGACATCCGGTCACCGGCCTTCAGGTGTGTGCGTTCAAACACATCATGCGGGATCAGTGCCGCGGCGGCGGGATCAAACACATCGCGGCTACTGGCAGGTGTTACCCCAGTGCTGTCCTCAAACGCATTTAGGGCAGGTAGTACGGGCAGCGTCGGGGCATCGGTTGAAACGGTGACCGACCATGAAATCACCTCAACACCCAACTCGTCCATGGTTAGCCCGTAGACAGACCGGTAGCGAGACTCAAAATCACGCCGCATTTCAGCAAGGTGAGCGGCGGTAATCTGGCCGTTGGGCAGAGCGATGGCCAGCTCATGCCCCTGACCGCAATAGCGCAATTCGGCCTGTCTGCGCAGCGTTAGGTGTCGCCCGCCCGCACCGCTTTGAGTTGTTTCATGCGCTGCTGCCGACATCGCGTCCAGCAGCGCGTTCATCTCCTTCAGATCAGGGGTCTCCAGCATCATTCGCCAACTTCGCACAATTTCGTAGGACACCGGTGCTTGCAGGAATCCGATGGCCGATCCAACACCCGCACCGGGCGGAACAATCACCGTCGGGATATTCAGTTTTTCGGCAAGTCTGGCAGCATGAAGCGGCGCTCCACCCCCAAAGGCAATCATGACATATTCACCGGTTTGTTTGCCGCGTTCAATGGCATGAACCCGCGCCGCATTAGCCATGTTTTCTTCAATAATTTCGGTAATACCAACGGCGGGCCAGACACCATCAAGGCCAGTTTCATCCCCAATATGGTGCGCAATAGCGGTATCGGCAGCGGATTTATCCAGCGCAATTCGCCCACCCGCAAAATGATCCGGATCAATTGTGCCAAGCATCAAATTGGCATCGGTAACCGTTGGCAACTTGCCGCCAAGCCCATAACAGGATGGCCCGGGGGTAGAGCCCGCACTGTCCGGCCCGACCTTGATCTGGCGCATCTCGTCAATGCGCGCGATAGAGCCACCGCCAGCGCCAATCTCCACCATTTGAACAACAGGAATGCGCACCGGCAATCCGCTGCCCTTCATATCGCGGAATGATCGGGCAATTTCAAACTGGCGACTGCGTTCGGGACTGCCATCATCAATCAGGCAAATCTTGGCGGTAGTGCCGCCCATATCAAAGGCCAGCGCACGCTCCAACTTCCGCGATGTGGCAATGTTTGCCGCCAGAATAGCCCCGCCCGCCGGACCCGATTCAACCAGACGAATGGGAATGCGCGCGGCCTGATTCAAAGTGGTTAGGCCGCCGCCAGACAGCATCAGGAAAACGGGGCATTCAAACCCGTCAGACGTCAATCGGTCTGCCAGACGGTGCAGATACCCCGACATCAGGGGCCGGATATAGGCGTTGGCAACGGTCGTCGAAAATCGCTCATACTCACGAATTTCAGGACAAATCTCACTGGACAAGCAGATGGTGACGCCGGATAGCTCGGCTGCCAGAATTTCGGCGGCGCGCTGTTCATGCTGCGGATGGCTGTAGGCGTGCAGGAACCCGATGGCTACCGCCTTCACATCGCTATTGGCAATTTCTCCTGCAATCCGGCGCAGCGCATCCTCATCAAGCTGGCAGATAATTTGGCCGCTGGCTGAAATACGCTCATCGACCTCAAAGCGAAGCTGGCGCGGAACCAGTGGCGGCGGACGGCGGGCCTCAAGATTATATTGTGCAAAGCGCTTCTCAAACCCCATTTCCAGAATGTCACGAAAGCCGGATGACGTAATGAGAGCGGTCTTGGCCCCTTTGCGCTCAATCAAAGCGTTGGTCGCCAGCGTGGTTCCATGGATCAGAAGATCAACGTCGCCTGTAGCAATTCCGGCCTCTGCGAGCACCCGGTCAATTCCGGCAAGCGCGCCGGTTTCGGGGGCGTCATGCGTGGTCAGAACTTTCGTCGTAATCCGCTGCATCTCCGACGGACCAAATTCAAGAACGACATCGGTAAAAGTGCCGCCAATATCCACCGCCAGCCTTGTGCCAACCTTGCTTGCTGGATTATCGTTTTTCCCAACAATTTTTTGCGGATTTTTCATTGGTCTCCCTTATTTACTGATGAAATTTCTTTCATTATGGCAAGAAATGCGCAAGATTGTAACCCATGTTCCCTAAAAATCGATTGGGGAACATCCATTGATGAGGGGATAATTGATCGTGAGTATTACTTTGGAAATGTGCCGTGTGCTGGATGCGGACGACCCGCTCGCCAAATTTTACGATTTGTTCGAACCGCCCAAAAAGAACACCATTTTTCTGGATGCGAATTCAATGGGGGCGATGCCAAAAGCGGTGCCGGACATGATGCAGCGGTTTTTTAGCGATGCGTGGGTTGAATTGCGCCGTCAGGGCTGGAGTCATTTTGAATGGATGGAACGGCCCGGGCAGATCGGCGCGTCGATCGCGCATTTGATGGGCGTTGATGGCAAGGATGTGATTGCGTGTGATAACACCACGGTCAATTTGTATAAAATACTGACCTATGCTTGGCGGGTACGCGGCAGTGGTACGCAAATTTTAACCGAAAAAGGTAATTTTCCGACTGATATTTATATTGCTGAAGGGTTGCAGAACGCTGGCGATAACGCCCCTGAAGTCATTATATGCGAGACGCGGGATGATCTGGTATCACGCATCAGCGCGGATACGGCGATTGTGTATCTAAGCCATGTCGACTACCGCACGGGCGAACGCTGGGACATGGCAGAAATAAGCCGGTTGGCGCATGCGAATGACGCTTTGACCGTTTGGGATCTGTCGCATTCAACTGGGGCTGTACCGCTGGACTTGATGGGCGATGCCGCGGATTTTGCGGTTGGTTGCGGTTATAAATATCTCAGTGGCGGGCCGGGCGGGCCGGCCTATCTGTGGCTTCATCCCGATCATGGTGAGACGGCATGGCCGACGATTTGCGGCTGGATGGGGCATGGCGATGTTTTTGCCTTTGCCAAGACGTTCTGGCCGCTGGATGGGGCGGCGCGTCATGCCACAGGAACGCCTTCGGTGATGGCCAATGAGGTTTTTGCCTGCGCCGCTGAAATCTGGCGCCAAGTTGATGCGCCCCAGCTTTGGAGCAAGCATCAGGCGCTGGGTGATCTGCTGATTGACTTGCTGGAACAGGAATGTGGCGCGCTGGGCGTGACCGTCAATTCACCGCGCGAATATGACCAGCGCGGCGGGCATGTCGGTTTCTCGCACGAAGGGGCAGGCCCGTTATGCGAGGCGTTGCTGGATGCCGGGGTGGTCGGATCATTCCGCAAACCCGACGCTCTGCGCTTTGGACTGGGATCGCTTTACCTTCGCTATGAGGATATTTGGGAGACGGTACAACGGCTGCGGATTATTCTTGAAAGTGAAAGCTGGCGCGATCCGAAGTTCCAGAAAGTATCGGTCTAGCGGGCAAATAAGGGGACGGCCATGGCGGCAAAACCGCAACAGCAATCGCAAATAGATGCCATTACCGGCCCCCAGAATCGAGGCGCTCAGGGCGTGCGAATTGCCGCGTTTCGCAAACAGGCTGATCTGACGCTGGCCGAGGTTGCCGAGGTGTGCGCTCTGTCCGAGGCAACCTTATCGCGTATTGAAAACGGGCAAACCCGGGTTAGCGCGGATACGCTATTTGTGATGGCCCGGCTTTTTGCCGTTGATATGGCTGATTTTTTTGGTGATACCGCCGCGCCTTTGACAAAGGGGATGCGCTCAATCACCCGCAGCGGTGAGGTCGATTGCACCCCTATGGCCCGCTATTCCAGCGAAGTTCTGAATGCCGATTTATCGCGAAAGCAAATGCTACCGGCGATCAATCATGTTGCCGCGCGCACGCTGGATGATGTTGGTGGATTGCAGGCACATGTTGGTGAGGAATTTGTCTATGTGCTTGGTGGGGCGATCATGCTCCATTCCGAGCTATATGCACCGACGCGCCTGAATGAGGGGGATAGCTGCTATTTCGATGCGGCAATGGCGCATGCCTATCTGAATGCTGGCGCCTCGGACACGGCAACCATTCTAGTGGTAGTGCGTGCCGAAGATCGCTGATGATCGTTGACGATATTTGGGCCGGTAAGGGCCGGAGAAGGCAGAATTATGGCCAAACAAACTGATCTTGCACATATTCGGATTAACGCTGCTGCTGATGCACTCTTTGCCTTTATGGCGGACCCGGGCCGGATGGATTTATGGTCCTTTGGTACATGGCACACCGAAATCGCTGCAGATGGATTGGTGCGCGGCACATCGATATTTGACGGATCAGAAATTTATGTGCGGATTGCTCCTTACCCCGATCAGATGGTTGTAGATTATCTGATCGGGGCTGATCCTGCGGCGTTAACACGGCGGATTTATGCCCGCATCCTGCCGTCAACTGATGCTGATGGTCCGGTGGGAATGGCCGAGCTTCACCTTGTTGCGCTGCGCAGCGATCACATGGATGATGACCGTTGGGAAGGGTTGAAAGCGGCGCACGCCTTTGAGGTGCGTCTGATCAAACGCCTGATCGAAAGCGGTTTTGATCATCGCCAGCTGCCGCGATAATTGGTAATTCAGTAAATCTACCCTCCTGCGCCTAGCAGAATAGGATTTATGAATAGTATGATGATCTGCACTAAGGCGGTGAAGGTGAAAATTACGCAAGGGGTAGAAAATGGCTGGATATAAGGATGCCTACAATCGGGCGCAGGCGGATAGCGGTGCTTTCTGGTTAAAAGCCGCTGGCGATATTTCCTGGAGCAAACCCCCGAAAACAGCGCTTGATACCTCAAGGCCGCCCTTCTACCGCTGGTTTCCTGATGGCGAGTTGAACACTTGCTATAACGCCGTTGACCGGCATGTCGCGGCAGGACGCGGCGCGCAAAAAGCCATAATTTACGACTCGCCGATTACCGGCAGCGCATCGACGCTGACCTATGCTGAATTGCAAATTGCTACCGCGCGCTTTGCCGGAATGCTGCACCGTTTTGGCATTGGGGCGGGTGACCGGGTGATCATTTATATGCCGATGATCCCCGAAGCCGCGGTTGCCATGGTGGGATGCGCGCGCCTTGGTGCGGTTCATTCGGTGGTCTTTGGCGGCTTTGCGGCTGCTGAGCTTGCCAAGCGGATTGATGATTGCAAGCCAAAACTCATTATCAGTGCGTCCTGCGGGCATGAGCCTGGCCGGATTGTGGCCTATAAACCGCTGCTGGATGCGGCACTTGACACCGCCAAGCACAAACCGGCAAATTGCGTCATCTTTCAGCGTAATGCGGTGCGTGCTGACCTGCTCGCTGGCCGTGATCATGACTGGCATGCGGCGCATGAAGACGCACCGGAACTGGCTCCGGTTGCGGTTAAGGCAACCGACCCTCTTTATATCCTTTACACGTCGGGAACGACCGGCACGCCCAAAGGGGTTGTTCGTGATAATGGCGGTCA
>JAACDV010000081.1 GCA_009936825.1 Bacteroidota bacterium
ATTGGAATCACGACACCATGATGAATGCTTTTGTTGCCAAATTACACAATCTAGTTGTCGTCAAAGGTGAAAAAAGGGGAAACTGGGTCAGATACACATCTGCTTGTTTTTTTTGGGAACCTCAGATCACAAATCTGATAGAGGCAATTGCCTCTGGCATTGTTCGTGTCGACTTTGACGCTAGAGAAAATGCACCTCCTAAAAAAACGTTGCGCAATCATGGAACTAAATTTCGTATCAAATTTGAAAATCTCCAATTTATTTACCATCATAATTCAGAGATGGAAAACTCACTCATCTCTCCAACTTTCGAGAATGAATCTGTCCAACCAACGTTTAAAATCTAATTATTGAAAAAATAAAAAGCCCCGCCAAATAGTCCGCCAGGGCTTTGAATGCCCGACTTGGCCCTAGGCCGCTAGTTGGCGCAGGACGTAATGTAGGATACCGCCGTTTTTAAAGTAGACTGCCTCACCTTGGGTATCGACGCGGGCCAGAAGATCACCGCTTTGGGTATGCCCATCGGTATAGGTGATTTCTGCCGTCACCTTCATTGCTGGCGACACCCCGCCTGCAAGTCCGCGAAGGGTAATGGTCTCAAACCCGGTCAGCCCTAACGATTGCCGTCCCACATCTTCTGGAAACTGCAAAGGCAGAACGCCCATTCCAATTAAGTTTGAACGGTGGATCCGCTCAAAGCTCTCGGCAATGACCGCCTTCACTCCCAGCAGCCGCGTGCCCTTGGCGGCCCAGTCACGACTGGATCCGGTGCCATATTCCTTACCGCCAATGACAATCAGCGGCACATGTTCTTCGGCATACCGCATCGCAACATCATATAGCGGTGCCACCTCATCCGAAGGCAGATGGCGCGCAAAACCACCGGTCGTGCCTTCGGCCGCCATATTCTTTAACCGGATATTGGCAAACGTGCCGCGCATCATCACCTGATGATTACCCCGGCGCGATCCAAAGCTGTTAAAATCAACTGGCCGCACCTGATGGTCTGCCAGAAAATCAGCAGCTGGCGTATCACGGGCGATAGATCCTGCCGGTGAAATATGATCGGTGGTGATAGAATCCCCAAGCAGCGCCAGAATACGGGCGCCTTCAACATCGCTGGCAGTTTCGGGAACTTCGCGCGTCATTCCCTCAAAATAAGGCGGGTTCTGGACATAGGTTGATCCAGAATTCCAGCCATAAGTCATGCCGGTGCCGGTGGTGATCGCCTGCCATTCAGGCGTGCCTTTGAACACATCCGCATAGCGTGACCGAAACATCTCGGCCGAAATGACTTCATCCACAACGGCGCGAATATCTTCGTTCGATGGCCACAGATCAGCAAGATAAACATCATTGCCATCAGCGTCGGTACCGAGCGGGTCATTCGCCATAACTTTTGAAACCGAACCCGCCAGTGCATAGGCAACAACCCACGGCGGTGAGGCCAGATAGTTCGCGGCCACATGCGGGCTAATTCTGCCTTCAAAATTGCGGTTCCCCGATAGCACGGACGTAACCACCAGCTCTCCCGATTCAACCGCCGCAGCCAGCGGCGCGTCAATCGGTCCGGAATTGCCGATGCACGTGGTACAGCCATACCCAACAGTGTTGAACCCAAGCGCGTCCAGATGCTGGGTCAGACCCGCGGCATCAAGATAGGCCGAAACCACTTGACTGCCCGGTGCCAATGATGTTTTTACCCAAGGCTTTACCGTCAGACCTCGTTCATGCGCAGCCTTGGCAACCAGCCGCGCTGCCACCAGAACCGACGGATTCGAGGTGTTGGTGCACGACGTAATGGCGGCAATAACCACATCGCCATCACTAAGGTCATGGTCTGCCCCGCTAACAGCAACTGATTTCGGTGTGGTGCGCCCGGTGCTTTGCGCCAGCGTGCCAGCGAATGACGCCGCCACATCGGGCAGCGATACCCGGTCTTGCGGGCGTTTTGGACCAGCCATTGACGGCACCACATCATTCAGGTCTAACGATAATATTACCGAGAAATGCGGATCGGCAGACCCGCTATCCCGCCACATGCCTTGCGTCTTTGCATAGGCCTCAACCAAGGCCACACGGTCATCATCACGCCCGGTCAGACGAAGATAATTCAGCGCCTCGGCGTCAATCGGGAAAAACCCGCAGGTGGCTCCATATTCAGGAGCCATATTGGCGATGGTCGCCCGGTCAGCCAGAGATAGCTGGTCCAGACCCGGGCCATAAAATTCGACAAATTTTCCAACTACGCCAAGCTTGCGGAGCGCCTCGACAATCATCAAAACCAGATCGGTGGCTGTCGCGCCTTCGGGCAACGCTCCCTCAAGACGATAGCCAACCACGTCCGGTACCAGCATTGAAATCGGCTGGCCAAGCATCGCTGCTTCAGCCTCAATACCGCCGACGCCCCACCCCAAAACGGCAAGGCCATTGACCATAGTCGTATGACTGTCTGTCCCAACAACCGAGTCCGGATAGGCAACGGTCTCGCCATTCTCTTCGCGGGTCCAGACCGTCTGCGACAGATATTCCAAATTCACCTGATGACAAATACCGGTACCAGGCGGCACAACGCGGAAATTATCAAAAGCACCCGCACCCCAGCGCAAAAATTCATAGCGCTCCTGATTGCGCGAAAACTCCAGCGCTACATTCTTATCAGCCGAATCAACGCCGCCCGAATGATCAACCATTACCGAATGGTCAATCACCAGATCAACCGGTGAAAGCGGATTAATTTTTTCAGGATTGCCCCCAATACGGACCATAGCGTCACGCATCGCGGCAAGATCAACCACCGCCGGAACGCCGGTGAAATCCTGCATCAGCACGCGCGACGGGCGAAAGGCAATCTCGCCGGACTTGCCGCCTTCAGCCCAATTCGCCAAGGCCGCGATATCTTCGCCCGTAACGGATTCACCATCCTGATTACGCAGCAAATTTTCCAGCAAAACTTTGAGTGAAAATGGCAACCGTTCAATAGCCGGATATGTCTTAGCAAGCTCAGCAAGTGAATAATAAGTGTATTCCTTACCAGCTGCGGACAGCGTGGCGCGGCAATCCTCGCGCAATGTCTTGGACATAGCGAACCCCCTTAAATGGGCAGGTATAGCTGGCGAGCGCCGCTGAACCTGCCGGTAATGATGAAGATATCTCATCCGAAAACGGATGGGCCAACCTGAGGAGCGCCCCGCGGTGGTCATCTTGACTATAGCCAACCCGCCGCAATTTTTCCAGTTTGAATTTGGCCTTTCTGCAGGTGGCTAACTGCGTGCGACCAACTGCGGGCTGGACCGGTGGCGGTGAGTGCGGGTAAAAGATTGAAATGAAGTCAGAACCTATAAATACAACAGATCAGCTCGCTCCGATGAGGCGGGATGGCGCGGGGTCGCCCAATGCAGGTTTGGTGCTGGATAGAATCAGCATTACGCGCGGCGGACGGTGTATTCAGCCAGCGCTATCATGGGATATGGGGGCCGGCGAAATCACCTTGCTGACCGGCGCTAACGGGGTTGGAAAATCGTCTCTTTTGCGGATAATCGCCGGACGGTTACGGCCAGCGTCGGGCGCGGTGCGGCGGCGTGTACCAGTGCTTTATGTGGGACATCAGGACGGTCTGTCACCCGCGCGAAGTGGACGGCAAAATCTGGCTGACTGGGCTGGCCTGAACGGATATGCCAGCGATCACGCCCGCCTTGACGCCGCATTTTTGGCGATGGGGGCCGGATATTTTTGCGATATGCAGGTGCGCCTGCTGTCGCGTGGTCAACGCCGCCGCCTTGCCCTAGCCCGTTTGATGCTGGGCCCGGCCAATGCACTGTGGCTGCTGGATGAGCCAAATGCCGGCCTGGATGAGGATGGCAACGCCGCGCTGGACAGGATGATTGCGGACCATGTTGGCCAAGCTACGGCCAGTACCAGTCAGGGCGGGGGAATGGTCATGGCGGCAACGCATTTACCTCTGGCATCTTTTCTTTCACCGCGATTTTTAGCCCTAAAATCAGATCGGGATTTAACCGTACCCCACCCACAGGATAAGGACGCATGAACGGCTTTTTTGCACAGGTTCGCCGCGATCTGGCGCTGGGCTGGGGAGGGCGCGGTGACATGCTGGTAATGCTGGGATTTTTCCTGATTATCATTGCGCTGTTCCCGCTGGCACTTGGGCCGGACCCTGAAGTGCTGCGCAAAATCGGCGTGCCGGTCATCTGGATCGCTGCAATGCTGGCGAGCATGGCCGGATACACCCGCATTTTTGCCGAAGATGTGCGCGTTGGCTGGTTGGATCAGGTGGCAATCTCGCCCTTGCCGCTGGCCCTTTATGCGTTGGCAAAAATGGTCGTCCACTGGCTGTTGAGCGCCGCCCCGATGTTGGTCATAACGCCGATAATGGCGGCCATGCTGTATTTGGATTTGGGCAAGCTGGCTACGATGATGCTGGCACTGGGGTTGGGGATGTTGGCGCTAACGCTATTGGGCGTGATGGGCGCGGCTTTGACTGAGGGCGCGCGGAATGGAGGCGGATTGCTGGCGGTGCTGGTATTACCGCTGGCGGTTCCCATATTGATTTTTGGCGCGTTGGCATCGCAGCCGCAAGACGGTGCGGTAATATCGCCGCATCTGTTGTTGTTGCTGGCGGTGCTGACAGTTTTACTGGCATTAACGCCGGTGATAACATCGCTCGCCCTTGCCGAGTGCGAAGCCGAAGGAGGAGCATGATGTTCGATTACCTTGCCAATCCAACCCGCTTTATGCGCATCGCCGACCGGCTGATTAAGCCGCTTGGCGTGCTGGCGACTTTGCTGTTGGGCGCCGGGCTTTATTACGGCTTGCTGGCCTCTCCGGCTGACTATCAGCAGGGCGAGACGGTTCGGATTATGTATGTGCATGTGCCGTCAGCGTGGCTGGCCAGTTTCGCGTATGTGGGGCTGGGGCTGTGCGGGTTGTTCTATGTTGTGTGGCGACATCCGCTAGCCGATATTGCGCTGCGGGCAATCGCCCCCGTTGGCGCGATGTTTGCTTTTCTGACGCTGTTGACCGGCGCGTTATGGGGCAAACCGATGTGGGGCGCATGGTGGGTGTGGGATGCCCGCCTGACCTCGATGCTGATCCTGTTCTTTTTCTATCTTGGTGTGATTGCGCTGGCAAATGGCTTTGACACACCTGAACGCGGCAGCCGCCCTGCCGCGCTGCTGGCACTGGTCGGGATGATCAACGTGCCGATCGTCAAATTCTCGGTTGATTGGTGGAACACACTGCATCAACCCGCCAGCCTGATCCGAAGGGACGGCATTGCGATTGATCCGGCAATGCTGACCCCGCTATTGCTAATGCTGGCGGGAACGCATTGCTATTTCGCCGCGATAATATTCATCCGGATGAAGGCCCTGCTGGCCGAACGCCGGATCACCAGTCTGCCATTGCGCACCGCCGCCAACCGCCCCGCAAATCAAACGGGCAGGAGATAGACATGGCCGAGCTTTTGGATATGGCCGAGCTTTTGGATATGGGCGAATTTGCGGCGTTCGTCTGGCCGTGCTATGCGTCAACCGCAATCGGCATGATCTGGCTGACCCTATCCAGTTGGATGCGCGCGCGGCGCGCCGCCAAAAAATTGTCCGAGCTGTCCAGCGGCGCTTCGCCTGACTGATCAGCTTGGCGCAAATCTGGCCCGCCGTTCCGAACACCAGCGGACTATGACGTTCGGCGACGCCCACCGCGGCGGCGGCCACTCTCAATCGCCGGTTCATCATCGGGGGTCAGAATACGTTCGGGAAGCGGTACTACCGCCGCCAGCTTATCATACGGCTCGCTTTTATGCGGAATGGCCATTGCTTTAACAAATTGATCCTGAAATGAGGGTTCGACAGCGGTTTCGATCTTTTCGATATGCCGGACAACATCTTCAATTTCGCGGCGTGCGGCCTTGTTCAACAGCGCCATTCGCGCGCCTGTACCTGCCGAATTTCCGGCGGCGCGCACATTTTCCAGCGCACAATCGGGGATCATTCCCAGAACCATCGCATATTTGGGATCGATATGCGTTCCAAAGGCCCCTGCCAACACCACGCGATCAATGCTTGTCAGTCCCATTTTATCCATCAGCAAACGAAAGCCTGCATGCAGCGCCGCCTTCGCCAGTTGAATCGCGCGGACATCATTTTGCGTAACAACAACATTATCCGATACCCGATAAGCAAAGGTGCGCCCATCCGCCTCAATGCGCTGAGAGCGGGCCGCCGCTGCCCCCTCAACCACGCCATCGGTTGACAAAATTCCAGCGAGATACATTTCGGCCAGAACCTCGATGATGCCCGATCCACAAATACCGGTAATGCCGGTGGCTTTTACCGCCTCGTCAAAGCCTTGCTCATCCGACCATTGTTCAACGCCAATGACGCGAAACCGCGGCTCCAACGTGTGTTTATCAATACGAATACGCTCAATCGCGCCGGGCGCAGCGCGCTGTCCGGACGAGATTTGCGCACCCTCAAAAGCAGGACCCGTTGGCGATGATGCGGCCAGCATCCGCCGGCTATTTCCAACAACAATTTCGGCATTGGTACCCACATCTACCAGCAGCGTATTAATCTCACTTTTTTGGGGAGCTTCGGATAGCACAACCCCGGCAGCATCGGCGCCAACATGCCCGGCAATACATGGCAGAATATACACCCGCGCCCCGCGATTAACGTCCAAGCCAAGCTCGTCCGCGCGAAATTCCAGCGATGTATCGACAGCCAGCGCAAACGGGGCACCCCCCAATTCCAGCGGATCAATCCCTAACAACAAGTGATGCATCACGGGATTGCCAACCAGCACAATCTCAACCACGTCATCAGCGGTCATTCCGGACTGTTCTGCCGCCCCTGAAATCAGCTTTTGCAGACCTTCGATCACCGCCTTAGTCATTTCGACATGACCGCCCGGATTCATAATCCCATAGGACACGCGGCTCATCAGATCCTCGCCAAACCTGATCTGCGGGTTCATCGCACCGCTCGATGCCAAGACATCACCCGTGACCATGTCACATAGATGCGCCGACATGGTGGTTGAGCCAACATCAATGGCAACGCCGGCAACCCTGTCCTTCAGGCCCGGCCAGATAGCAATGACATGATGCCCATCACGAAGCGCCACCGTTACCTGCCATTTACCAGCGCGCAGCACCGGTTGCAGCGTTTGTAGAATATGCAGATCAGCGCTGATTTCGCCGCTAACACGCTCTGGCCATTGTGATTTTAGCGCCTCAACCACCCGGCGGAAATCTCCCGATGGCTCGTGCATATCAGGCTCGCGCACTTCGACAAGACAAAGCCGGATCACCGGATCCATTTCGATCTGGCGGTCATCAGCATCTTTGCGGACAAGCTGATTATGAACCTGACTTTCCGGCGGAACATCAATCACAACGTCGCGCTCTAATACAGACTGGCAGGATAGTCGGCGGCCCTCACCGAAACCCTTTTTAGCGGCATAGCGCGTTTCAACCGCAGTCACCCCGCACAGACTATCAGCGGATGAAACTATGCCATGTTTGGCGAACTCGCCAACGCCGACATTAACCTGACACCGCCCGCACAATGCCCGCCCGCCGCACACGGAATCAATATCAACACCCAGCGTCCGGGCAGCCTGAAGCACGGTTGTTCCTGCCGGAACATGTCCTTGCCTGCCGGAGGGAGTGAACACAATTTTCACCTCGGAGCCCCTAGAATCCGCGCCCTTAATATCGGTTTCCAGATCCGTCATCAGAAGCTTGATCTCCAATCATCATCATATTCTAGGCGCTACGGCGGCGGGTTTGGCGGCGTTCACGCGCACCCTCACCGGTTGCAGGCTCACGGAAACGTTGAATCCAGCGCCGACATTCAGGGTCGTTACCATTCATCACATTGGCCCCCATGATACCGGTCATTTCTTCGGGATGAAGCGGATTCATGATTGCCGAAGTCATTCCAGCACCAGCCGCCATTGACAAAAAGGCGGCATTCATTCCGTGCCGGTTCGGCAGGCCAAACGAAATATTCGATGCCCCGCACGTTGTGTTTACCTTAAGCTCGTTACGAAGACGGATGATCAAATCCAATGCCGAGCGTCCCGCCATATTGATGGCTCCAACAGGCATGATCAGCGGGTCAACAATGACATCTTCACGCGGAATTCCGTAATCCTCGGCGCGTTCGACAATTTTTTTGGCAACCTCATAGCGAACATTCGGGTCTTCTGAAATACCGGTCTCGTCATTCGAGATTGCCACCACGGCCGCGTTGTATTTCTTCACCAGCGGCAAAACCACCTCCAGCCGTTCTTCCTCACCGGTAACCGAATTAACCAGCGGCTTGCCCTTATAAACAGCAAGTCCAGCCTCCAGCGCGGCAACAATGGAACTGTCAATCGCCAGTGGAACATCAACCGTGTCCTGAACGAGGCGAATGGCTTCGGCCAAAATTGCAGGTTCGTCCACCATCGGAATTCCGGCATTCACATCCAGCATAGTCGCCCCGGCTGCAACCTGTGCCAGCGCGTCCGATATCACCCGGCTGTAATCCCCCGCGGCCATTTCAGCTGCCAGCAGTTTGCGCCCTGTTGGATTAATCCGTTCACCAATCACACAAAAAGGGGCATCAAACCCAATAGTAATCTGTTGTTTTTCAGAAGAAAGCAACGTTTTGGTCATGAAATTCACCCCCTATAACTTATATTTGAAAACCTGTTGAGTTTAGCTATCGACAACATCAAACCCACCTTTCGGCAGGGCTTTAATTCGGCCATCGGCAATCGCACCTGCATAGGCAGCGGTGCGCGCAAAGCCCCCGAACGGATAAAAATGGAAATGCTTAATCAGGCATTCCTCATCGGCGGCCATACCCTGAGCCAGTCCGGTAATCAGCAGGTGCGGCGACTGCACCGTCATCAGCTTGGCCACATTTTTTGCCTGTTTGGCAATAAACCGCATCGACGGGCCAATTCCAGAAATCTGGGCAAAGCGGAACAGCGTCTTTATCGTTGCCGGGCCCGGAATACCAATGCGGATAGGAAGCTTGTTTCCGGCACCGCGCACGCGCTTCTCCCAGTCCAGAACGATATCCGCCTCAAAGCAGAATTGCGTGTCGATATAGAGATCCAGCCCTTCACGCACGGCAAAGTCGTTCTTTGCTGCAAGCGCCTCAATAATTTCATCGTCCGAAATATCGGGACTGCCTTCGGGATGCCCGGCCACACCGATGGACCGAATTCCATATTTTTGAATCAGACCTGTCTGCAAAACATCCATCGAGGCCGAAAAACCGCCAACCGGCTTGTCCACCCCGCCGCCAATGATTAAAACCTCTTCAACGCCGCAGCGTGAGGTATAAGCGCTCAACAAGGCATCAAGCTGGTCCTTATCTTTTAAGGAGCGCGCAGCCAGATGCGGCACCGGGCGCATTCCGTCATTAAAAAGCCGTTCGGCAACCGCGATGGTATCGTGCGGGTCACTACCGGGAAGAAAAGTGACATTCACCGTTGTGCCCGGGGCCAGACAATCACGAAAACTGTCAATTTTGGTAGCACCTGTTGGAGTCACTTCGATTGACCAATCGGCCGCGGCACGCTGGATTTTCTCGATATCAAACGTCTCAATATTAGGTGTTTCGATATTAGGCTTCTCTATGCTGGTCATCATAAAATATCCCGAATTAATAAGTCTTAAAACAGTATTCCTCGGCGTTCTATGTCCCAAAATCGGACCTTTTGGAGTCCTGAAAACATTCAAAAATCACCCTGAAACATCTGCACTATATCATCGCGGCCATTCAACTAAATGTGGCGCTTCAACGCCACTGGGCGGCCATTTAACTAAATGTGGCGTTTCAACGCCACTGGGCGACCATTTAACTAGATATCGCGTTTCAACGCCACTGGCGATGGCTTGCCAACGCCCCCCTATCTTCCGATTACGACATGCGAGCGCAATCCGCCGGTCTCAATCGTTAATTTGAATCACTTCCCCCATTTTCAACCAGCTTGCGCACCCGGTCTGCTGGATATTCATCTTCCAGCTCTGCCGCCCTGCTGGCAGCCTCAGCCTCCAAATCCTCACCGCATTCAACGGGCGTACCGCGCCGCCATTCAGCCAGATAATCATCGGTTGAATCCGCCCCATCGCGCATGGCCGCTTCGTCAATCGCAATCGAAAATCGGCGTGATAGTTCCAGCTTTGCCTGTTCACGCTTGCGCCCACGCCCCCGCTCAGCAATGACCTGCGCAGGAATATCGCGCCAATATAATGTAATTAACTGGGCCATCGCCCTCTCCTGTATAAGCCAGAAACTGTCATTAGCCTGAAGTATGAATATGACGCGCTTGATTGAGATGGGGCCAGGTGGCCTGTTGATTTATTTCGCCGGCAATGAAGGCTGGCAGCGTGCCATATCCCGAAAACCGGTATTCATAGTCAAGACCAAGTGCCGCAGCAGCAATGCGGGCACGCCGGGCCAGATCTTTATCCTCAATCTGGGCAATATAAAGGGCGCGGGTATAATTGCCAAAATACATATCACGAAGCTGCGGATGACGCCGCAACCCCATACCCTGCATGACAATACGCTCAAAATGCCGAACCATATAATCCGTCAAAAAGAAGGTACCAAGGGCAGTTTCCATCTCATCTTCAAACGCCGCTGCACCCAAAAACATCTCATAGCAATGCGGGCCGGGAATTCGGGTAATTTGCTCGGCCTCCAGAAAGGCGTCAATTTCTCCGCCCGTGCCACAATCGCCATAAATGACCGCAACCCGCCTGCCCTTGCGGCGCAGTGCACTCACTTTGCGGCGCAGGCCCGGAACAATTTTTTCAGGATGATTATGCCAAGATGCCGGAAGACATGTCAGTTCTACCGTGCCCGCTGGAAATTGCGAGGTTATCGCCAGAATCTCACGCGCTAACGCCCCGCAGGCAATCAGTACAAGACCACCCGGGGGGGTGCCGGCCGCATCCGCGCGTATTTGCCGGTCAGCCAGCTGCGGCTTCCTTACCGCGTTTTTGCGCGACCATTTCTTTGGCAGTTTCAACAGCCACTGCAGCGTCCCGGCAATAGGCATCAGCCCCAACCGAATCTGCAAAGGCTTCGTTCAGCGGCGCCCCGCCCACCAGAACGATATAATCGTCGCGAATGCCTTTTTCGACCATCGCGTCAATCACCACCTTCATATAGGGCATAGTGGTGGTGAGCAGCGCCGACATTCCCAGAATGTCAGGCTTATGCTCTTCCAACGCCTCAAGATAATTTTCGACAGGGTTGTTGATACCAAGATCAATAACATCAAATCCGGCGCCCTCAAGCATCATCGAAACAAGGTTTTTGCCAATGTCGTGAATGTCGCCTTTGACGGTGCCAATCACCATCGAGCCAACTTTTGGCGCACCGGTTTCAGCCAGCAACGGGCGCAGGATGAACATTCCGGCCTTCATCGCGTTGGCAGCCATCAGCACCTCAGGGACAAACAAAATGCCATCGCGGAAATCAATGCCAACGATGGTCATGCCCTCAACCAGCGCTTTTGTCAGACAATCATAAGGCGTCCAACCGCGGCTAAGAAGGATTTTTACACTCTCTGTGATTTCGTCCTGAAGACCATCATAGAGATCATCATGCATCTGCTGGACAAGTTCATCATCATCAAGATCGGCAAGGATGATTTCATCATCAACCGGGGCTTCTTCTTCAGACATGGCTTGCTCCTGTCACGGGCTGTCGCTAGCGGGGGATTTAATCCACCTTTTTAGACCTTTAGCATTGCGACATGATATCCACCGAATGTGAAGTATGGACGACTGAATTTGTGCTTTTCACGACATAGAGGAATGAATTTAACCAAATTTGACTTTCAAACCCGAAAAAAGACGTTTTTTTAACGATCAATCCTGAATTTGATGCTTGTGCATTACTGGCACACTCAACACGGTAAATATCAGTGAAATGCCAGTAATTCCAAAGACTTTAAACGTTACCCAATCATCGGTGCTAAGGGTCCGCCACGCGATCTCATTTGCCACTGCACTGGTCAGGAACATCGCCACCCACAGCCAGCTGATTGTCCGCCAGCCCGCATCAGTCATTCGCAGTTGCGAGCCCATAACCGCCCCCAGCGGATTGCGCCCCATCAGCCTGCCACCGGCAATCGCCGCCGCAAACAAGCCGGTCAGCACTGTCGGTTTAATCTTGATGAAAAGGTCATTGTCAAAATACACCGACAGCCCGCCAAAAAAGGTAACCGCGCCGCATCCCACCAGCGCCATCATCGACACCCGCCGGTCCAACAGCCAGCCAAGAGCAAGCGCTACCACCGTGCTCGCAACCAAAACCTTAACTGCAAGGATAAGATCGCTGGTCATATAGTTGGTGATAAAAAAAACCACCAGCGGCCCCATATCCAGCAGAAATTTGCGTCCCGGATGCTGGGGTTTCATTGATGTTTCAGCGTCTTTAGGCGGCTGGGGCGTAGAATTTGTCACTGTTGAAACTCCAAATTTATCAGTAAGTTAGGGGACTGTTGATGCAGGTGATTTGATACAAGTGGTAGGGGATAATTAAGCGGCAATTGCTGCTGCCATGGTCTCGCACAGCGCCGCAGTTTCACGGATCAGCGCGCCGCCATCGGTACGACTGCGCGCATCTTCGCCAAGATGCCGCCGCCAGACACGCGCACCGCGCTGGCCATGATAAAGCCCTAGCATATGTCGTGTTATCGAATGGAGGGGAACACCGTCTGCCATATGGCGATCCGCATAATCGGCCATGGCGTTGGCAATGTCGCTTCGCAAAGGGACCGGGTCATTGAAAAGTCGTGTGCTAATTTCAGCTAAAACCATCGGCGTGCGATAAGCAGCGCGCCCCAGCATTACCCCGGCAAAACCTTCGATTTCCGTCAGGCTGATATCAGCGGTTTCCAGCCCTCCATTCAAAATAATGTCAAGATCACTTCGGCGGCTAGCCAACCGGCGCGCACGATCATAATTCAGCGGCGGTACCTCGCGGTTTTCTTTTGGACTCAACCCCGAAAGCCACGCCTTGCGTGCATGAAGATAAATAATTTTCACCCCGGCATCGGCAATCTGGTCGATAAAATCATCCAGCCCGGCCTCCTCATCCATGTCATCGATTCCGATCCGGCATTTCACCGTCACCGGAAGGTCGGTTACACCGCGCATCGCAATCACGGATTGCGAGACAAGCTCAGGTTCGGCCATCAGACAAGCACCAAAACGGCCCGACTGAACGCGGTCGGACGGGCAACCCACATTCAAATTGATCTCGGCATACCCAAATTCGCGCGCAGCCTGAACCGCAAGCGCCAGCTTTTCAGGGTCACTGCCGCCAAGCTGTAATGCCACAGGTGAGATTGGTGAAGGCGGCGGACCCTGACCAAGCAGACGCCCGCGATCACCATGAATAACCGCATCAGCTGTCACCATTTCAGTAAATCTGAAGGCATTCGGCGCAATCATCCGATGAAAATAACGACAATGCCGGTCAGTCCAATCCATCATCGGCGCAATACATAGGCGCCGATCAATTTTGGGGCGCCGGTCTTCCGAAGCGGTTTTTGGCTTTATCGAGGTCATGTTTTCTATATATCGCATCATAAGCGGCAAGGCCAGTCACGCCTAGAAAGGCCAATTGCAGGGGTGCTGCCCTGAATAATGCCAGCAATCAGGGCTCTTGAACAAGATCAAAGGGGTTTCTGGCGCGGCTATCCTGAATGCCCATAACCCACGCGTCGGGATCAATTTCCATCTCGCGGGCGAGGCGGGCCTCAACCGCGCCCTGATCAGTCCAGCCATCATCGCCCGCGCCAGCTAAAACCGGACGCCAGCCATAATTGCCGTCAAAATCCAACCAACGCGCCAGCAAACAATGCCGACCATCCAGCGCATCAATATGCAACAGAACGGCTCCGGCATCGCTGTCACCACGGCGTACCACAACACAATCGATCAGCTCAGCACTGGCCAGTCGTAACGCCG
>JAACDV010000082.1 GCA_009936825.1 Bacteroidota bacterium
GTGCTGGTGCTGGTGCTGGTGCTGGTGCTGGTGCTGGTGCTGGCGCTGGTGCTGGTGATGGTGCTGGTCCGCAAGATTGCTGATGAGGTCGGAGCCTATCTGATGGTTGATATGGCACATATCTCAGGGCTGGTTGCGGCTGGTGTCCATCCAAATCCGGTACCGCATGCGCATGTGGTAACCTCAACCACGCATAAAACGCTTCGTGCGGCGCGCGGCGGTATTATCCTGACGAACGATGAGGCGTTGGGAAAGAAATTCAATTCTGCGGTGTTCCCGGGGCTGCAGGGTGGCCCGCTTATGCACGCCATCGCTGGCAAGGCTGCCGGTTTTGGTGAGGCGTTGCGTCCTGAATTCCGGCGTTATACCCAGCAGGTTGTTGCCAATGCGCAAACCCTTTCATCGACGCTGATTGAGCGCGGCCTTGATATTGTTTCTGGTGGTACCGACACGCATCTGGTGCTGGTTGATCTTCGCCCCAAGGGGCTGACCGGCGATAATTCTGAAGTGTCTTTGGAAAATGCCGGTGTAACCTGTAACAAGAACGGGGTTCCCTTTGATCCGCAACCGCCGATGATCACGTCAGGCGTGCGCTTGGGATCTCCTGCTGGTACCACGCGCGGTTTTGGCGAGGAAGAATTTACCAAGATTGGACATCTGATTGGTGACGTCCTTGATGGTCTTTCCAAAAATCCTGATAATAATCAAGCGGTTGAACAGCGTGTTCGTGAGCAGGTTCGTGAACTTTGTCGGGCTTTCCCAATCTATCAATAGTGTGTACACTCGCTTCATCGTCAATATATTGCGTGGCTGAAGAGTATGCTATGTCCGTTTTGTGGAAGTGAAGATACGCAGGTAAAAGACTCGCGTCCTGCCGAAGATGGGGCGGCCATCCGGCGGCGGCGTTTGTGCGGCAGCTGCGAGGCTAGGTTTACCACGTTTGAGCGTGTTCAACTTCGTGAAATCACGATTGTGAAACGCAGCGGGCGCAGGTCGGTTTTCGAACGGGATAAACTGAACCGGTCATTTCAAATCGCGCTTCGCAAGCGGGATGTTGATCCCAATGAAGTGGCGCGTTCGATTAATGATATTGTTCGCCAGCTCGAAGGCTATTCCGAAGGGGATGTGCCCTCGCAGATTGTTGGTGAACTTGTGATGAAGGCTCTGGCCGACCTTGATCAGGTTGCCTATGTCCGGTTTGCCTCGGTCTATCGCAATTTTCGCGAAGCCAAAGATTTCGAAGCTTTCGTGGAGAAAGAGCTTGGCGAGTGATCCGGATTTTGGTCCTGCTGCTAATCGTGACATAACAGCCCTTCATAACGGACTTGCTAAGATGAAAAGTTCGACCGAGATGGCAACCGAGATAGATAGGCGCTGGATGCGCGTTGCCATCGCTGCGGCGCGGCAAGCCGAAGGGCGTACCGGCAGCAATCCACCGGTTGGCTGCGCAATCATTTCTACAGCCGGAAACCTGATCGCCGTTGGCCATACCGCGCGGCAAGGCCGGCCGCACGCCGAAACTGCTGCCTTGCAAATGGCGGGTGATGCCAGCCGCGGCGCTACCGCCTATGTGACGTTGGAGCCCTGTGCGCATACTGGCCAGACCGGGCCTTGCGCCGATGCCATAATTGCCGCCGGAATTGCCCGTGTTGTCATCGCCGTTCGTGACCCTGATCCCCGCGTGAACGGGCAGGGGATTGACCGGTTGCGGGCAAGCGGCATTGTTGTTCAGACCGGGGTTGAGGCCTTGGCCGCGCACCGGGTGATGGCCGGATTCCTGATGCGAATGACGGCTGGCCGCCCGCTGATTACCTTAAAAACAGCAACATCGCTTGATGGGATGATTGCCTTGCATGACAGTGCTAAGCGCTGGATTACCGGCGCTGCCATGCGCCGCTATATCCATCTTCAGCGCAGCCGTGCAGACGGGCTATTATCGGCGATTGGAACGGTGCTGGCGGATGATCCTGAATTTACCTGCCGGATAGCCGGGCTGGAAGCCGACAGCCCGCACCGCTTCATTCTGGACAGCAATTTGCGCCTGCCAGCGAACGCCAAGCTATTGGAATCTGTGCCAGCGATAGGTCTGACGGTTTTTTGCCGTGAAGATGCTATGCCTGACCGGATCAAAGCCTTGCGCCAATCAGGGGTAGAGGTCTGCCCCACCGCGTCAGACAAAGGCGGCCACCTTGCGCTAGAGCCGGTAATGCGGGCCATTGCCGGGGCTGGGTGCGGCAATTTAATGGTCGAATCGGGCGGAAAACTAGCTGCCAGCCTATTGCAGACGGAACTGCCCGATCGCATCTTTTGGACACAAAGCACACATCTGATCGGCAGTGATGGAATTCCGGTGATTGGCAGCATGCAAATCGACGATTTGCCGCCAAAACCAGCCTTTAATCTGGTGAGCCAAGGAAGTTTTGGCCCCGATCGTTTCATTATGCTGGAACGTGCGGCCCATATCGTCTAGAACGACGCGATGTAACCGAAAGGCACCTTTTTTCAATGTTCACAGGTATTGTCACCGCTATGGGGACCGTTCAGTCGGTCATCGATGAGGGCGACCGGGTGCTGCGGATTGGCGCAGAATGGGATTGCTCGGCAATTCCCATCGGCGCTTCCATCGCACATTCAGGCGTTTGTCTGACTGTTATATCGTGCGATAAGACCGGGTATGAGATTGCTGCCTCGGCGGAGACGATGCGGGTGACCACACTTGGCGACTGGAAAATTGGCGATCAGGTTAATCTTGAGCGCGCGCTTTGTGTCGGGGATGAGCTTGGCGGTCATATTGTTTCGGGCCATGTTGACGGCATTGCCAGCGTTATCAGCGTTGAAGCGGTTGGGGATAGCCATTGCGTCTGGCTTCGCGCGCCTGATGCTCTGGCCCGCTTTGTGGCGCCCAAAGGCTCGGTAGCGCTTGACGGTGTCTCGCTAACGGTAAATGAAGTGAAGGAGAGTGATTTCAGCGTTAATGTTATCGCTCATACTTGGTCGGTTACAACGCTTGGGCAGCGCGTCGCTGGTGAGCCTGTTAATATGGAAATTGATATGCTGGCGCGTTACGTTGCGCGGCTTGCCGAAAGTGGAGCTGATGAAAGTTGAAGTAAGAGAAGGCAGCATTGGTCTGTCACCTATCGAAGATGTCATTGCCGATGCGAGGGCAGGCAAGCTGTTCATTCTGGTCGATGATGAAGATCGCGAAAATGAGGGTGATTTATGTATCATTGGTGAATGGGCCGATGCAGCCGCAATCAATTTCATGGCAAAATATGGGCGCGGGCTGATCTGTCTTGCCCTAACGCGCTCGCGGATTGAGGCGTTGGGACTGCCCTTGATGGAACGGCGCAATGAAAGTCGCCATCAAACCGCCTTTACCGTGTCTATTGAAGCGCGGGAGGGCGTGACCACCGGGATTTCTGCGACTGACCGCGCGCATACAATCCGCACGGCAATCAACCCGCAATGCTCGGAAAAAGACATTACCACCCCGGGGCATATTTTCCCGCTGGTGGCCCGTGATGGCGGCACCTTGGTGCGGGCCGGCCATACCGAGGCGGTCATTGATATCGCGCGCGCCGCCGGTCATGAAAAGCCGTCAGGGGTGATCTGCGAGATCATGAAGGATGATGGCGAGATGGCGCGGCTTCCCGATCTGATCGGCTTCGCCCAGGAACATGATTTGAAAATTGGCTCGATTGCCGACTTAATTGCCTATCGTCGGAGCAGCGAGACTTTGGTGCAACGGGCAGTTGAAACGGGCATTACCGCGCGTATTGGCGGCGATTGGCGCTTGATGATCTTTGAAAACACAATCTCAGGAGTTGAGCATATCGCCCTGATTAAAGGGAATATTTCAACGCCAGAGCCTGTTCTGGTTCGGATGCACAGGCTGGATATGATGTCCGATGTGATAGGCGAGGTCTCGGAGCGTCGCACTGGGCGCGAACTTGATGCGGCGATGCAGACGATTGCCGACAAACAACGCGGCATTGTCGTGCTGCTCCGCGAATCGACGAACACCAGTCTTTCCGAGACTATCAGTGCAAAGTTAACCGGGGCAGTGGTTCATGATCCAACGCAGGGGTTGCGCGAATATGGTGTCGGCGCACAGATTTTGAACGAGCTTGGGGTGCACAAGATGATTCTGCTGTCGAATACGATGGCAAATGTAATCAGCCTTGACGGGTATGATCTTGAAATTGTGGGTAGGCAGTTGCTGAATGGCGATGCCCCCGAGGAGACGTAATGAGCGGACATTTTCTGATCATTGAGGCGCGCTTTTACGAAAAGCTAGCCGATGCACAGGTAGACGGGGCCGAGCGCGCGCTAAAGGCCGCTGGAGCCAGCTGGGAGCGGATTAGCGTTCCGGGCGCGCTGGAAATTCCGGCTGCCATTGCATTTGCTGAAAGCGGAACGCGGCATTATGACGGATATATCGCGATTGGGTGTGTGATTCGTGGAGAGACCACACATTATGACATTGTTTGCACCCAGTCTGCCCGCGCGCTAATGGATTTGTCGGTGGCGGATAATCTTGTCATTGGTAACGGAATTTTAACGGTTGAAAACGAAGATCAGGCATGGGACCGCGCCGATCATACCCGAAAAGATAAGGGTGGCGGGGCCGCTCAGGCAGCATTGGAAATGGCGCAGTTGAAAAAAGCGATGGCCCTTGATGACTGATGCCAAGGCACCTTTGAAAGCTGTTCCTGTCCGGCGAAGATCTGCTGCTAGGCTTGCCGCCGTGCAGCTTGCCTATCAGGGTCAGATGTCGGGGCAAAGCCTCACCGAATTTATGCCGGTGTTCCTTCAGCACTATGTTGACGATATTAAAAAATCATTTCGTGTCAAAGATTTGGACGGGGAACATCTCTCAGCACTTGCGGCAGGTGTTGAGACTGGACGGGCTGTTCTGGATGAACAGCTAGCCCCCTGTCTGGCTGATGGCTGGACCTTGGACCGGTTGACCGGAATTGACCTTGCGATTCTGCGGTCCGGCGCGTGTGAGTTAACCAGCATGCCGCATCTTCCGGCGCGCGCGGTTGTCAGTGAATATACCGCGCTGGCTGACGCTTGCGGATGCGATGTTGGGTTTATCAACGCGGTGCTTGATCGGTTGGCAAGAAGCGCGCGAACCGTCGAAATGTCAAATACCAGTTCCCGGGCCAATTCTCGGGCCTAGAGACCAACTTAACCTACTATAAGCCAATAAAAGCTTGCCTACATGGCTGGTTTATTCTCCTCTGCGTCGCAGCGTTGAGAACATCTGTTCGGCAACCGAATAGGTATCGCCCGGTGTTGGGGTTTTCTGATCCAGATGCGCGATGACATTTCCTGTTGTCTCGTCGCGAATTTCAACGTCGGTTACAATATTGTCGTCATCAAAAGTGATTGCCACAATTGTGCGCGACGTTATCTGCTTTCTTCCAGCAGCAGGTTCGACCATTATCTCGCTGACATAATAGATTTTTCCGGAACCGAAGGCTCCCTCAAAGCTGGCCCGCCCCAGCGTTGATTCAAGATCAAAACGCGTTGTCTCACCTGGCTTGATCAGGTCCAGCTCAGCCGCCTCAATAGTGTGGCCATGCGATGATATACGCTCCCCGCAGCCGCCAAGCGCCAGCATGATAAAGAATGTCGCAAGCCACTTGGAATGCCGACCGACATTTGATCCGGCATTCGATCCAACATTCAATAATGCGTCAAACAAGCCTCTGGTCATTATGATCTTCCTGCATTATTAGTTCGGTTTGATAAGTGTACCATTCAAAGCGAAGCGCCGCCAATTGGTAGTGCCGATAGAATGGTACTAGATAACTTAGGACTAAATAACAAATGTGAATAAGAACAAATGTGAATAAGAACAAATGTGA
>JAACDV010000083.1 GCA_009936825.1 Bacteroidota bacterium
GGTGACATCTATGATTTTGAAAATATCACCACGGATCCAATCAAGCCGTATCAGCAAAATGGCGGCCCATTGCTATATTTTGGAGGTTACTCACCGGCTGCTTTGGATCTTTGTGCGGAATTTTGCGATGTTTATCTGATGTGGCCGGAGCCAAAAGAAATGATTGCAGACCGGATGAAAGCCATAGCCGCGCTTGCCGAAAATTATGGTCGTACTCTGGATTATGGGTTGCGGTGTCATGTTATTGTCCGCGACACCGAGGCCGAAGCGCGTGAATATGCCGACGAGCTGGCCTCAAAACTGGATGACGCTAAGGGCCGGGAAATTCGGTCCCGCGCCTTGGACAGCACTTCTCTGGGCGTGTCTCATCAGGCAAAAAACCGCAACGATGCCGATGATGATGGCTATGTAGAACGCCATCTTTGGACCGGTGTGGGGAGGGCGCGTTCAGGTTGTGGAGCTGCGATGGTGGGATCAACAGACCAGATATTGTCTGAGCTGGAGACCTACCGCAAAATGGGAATCCGTGCGTTTATTTTATCGGGATACCCGCATATTGATGAATATGAGCATTTTGGTACGCGCGTTATGCCGCAACTGGAAACCGCATCCCTGCCACATGTTCATGGGCGGGTGCCAGCCAGTACGCCTGCCACACCGCTTGCTGGCGGGGAACGTGTTTGATGGCGTGTACCGACCTTTGCCCAAGGTCAATTTAGAGATCATACATAGGTACGGTTTTTTACGCATAGGGGAGTGTGAATATGCATCTTAGATACGGAATAATCGGGTGCGGAATGATGGGTCATGAGCACCTGCGTAACCTCGGATTGTTTTCCGATTGTGCGGTCACGGCCATCTATGAGCCTGATAAAGACATGCAAGAATCGGCGTCTCAGCTTTGCCCTGATGCCAAGTTTTATGACAGCGTGTCCAGTTTGTTGGATCATCAGGAAATGGATTGCCTGCTGATTGCTAGTCCAAATTTCTGCCATGCAGCCCAAATTGTTGAAATTGCCCAAAAGCGGCCATTGCCGATGCTTGTGGAAAAGCCCCTTTTTACCGATCCTAGGCAAGCGGGCGATCTGATCGCCGCGTGTAAGGCATACCCGGCTCCGATCTGGGTGGGGATGGAATATCGTTACATGCCTCCAATGGCGAAATTCATCGATGAGGCGCCCGGCGCCACCGGAGGCATTACAATGCTTACGATCTGTGAGCACCGATTCCCATTTTTGCAGAAGGTGGGAAACTGGAACCGCTTTAATCGGAATAGTGGCGGAACCTTTGTTGAAAAATGCTGTCATTTCTTTGATCTGATGCGGTTAATTTTGAACTCAGAACCCAGACAAATCATGGCCAGTGCAGGGCAATCCCATAATCATCTGGATGAGACCTATGTCGGGGAGCGCTCTGATATATGGGACAATGGATATGTTATTGTTGATTTTGAAAATGGCGCGCGTGCGCTATTGGAATTATGCATGTTTGCTGAAGGGTCAGAATTTCAAGAATCTGTCTCTGCCGTTGGCCCGATGGGAAAGATAGAATGTTTTGTCCCGGGACCTTCGCGTTTCTGGCCTGAGGATTTGCAACCTGAACCATTATCGAAAATTGTGCTTAGCCCGCGCCATCCCAAACGCCCGGTTTCCATTGATGTGTCGATCAACACGCCGTTGTTGAAGGTGGGTGATCACCATGGCTCAACCTATTACCAGCACATCAGATTCCAGGAAGTTTTGCGCGGCAAGGCTGATGTAGAGGTCAGCTGGCACGATGGATTGATGGCGGTGGCGATGGGGATGGCCGCCCAACAATCGGCCAGCAGCGGACAGGTAATTAATATGTCCGAATTTTTGCATGATTTGACGAAACCCAGCTAGCCGATTAGCGCAATCTAGCTGATACATCCTCCCTCATCTGATCAAGGCTCATTGGGGCCAGCCCCATCTGGTTACTTCCATCTGGTTATTTCCATCGGGGTCCAGAGAACCAGGCGACTAGGGATCTTCTTATCCCTGACGTGACGGGGCTAACCCGGTGACGAAGATATGATGGAAACACCAGCACGGTTCCTTTTGATCTGAAATCGGCGTTGGTTTTGACTTCATCAAATTCAAAATCGCCGCCTTCATAATCACCCGCATCGGTGAGCTGCACGGTAATCGAGATTTTCCTGTCAAAATCCGCTTGTCCATTCCAGTGAACATCGTGATGCCAGTCATAATGGCCGCCTTGCGCGGCGTGATATTCGGTGAACTGAATCTCGGCGTGATTGTCGACATTCACGTCAAAACCGTCAGCATTGGCCTGTTTGATATAGTCCCAAAGCAAATCCCCCACCCACGCATCAGGCACCCAGCGGACCGTACTATTGCGGATGCTGCTCATTGCCTCGGCGGATGAAAAAATGGTTGCGTCCGCTGCCGTCTGATCAAGGGCGGCTTGGATAATATCATCGATTTGTGTGGCATTCAGGGCCGACGAGTAAAGCTGATAAAGCTCACGCATAAATAAGGTCCATCTAACAAATTGCTATCCCCATCGGATCTTTGCCTTTTCTTCAGCTATAGTCGGATTGAAGGGACCCAAAGGATGAGTTGGAAATATTAACTATGCTGAAACATTGTGTCTTCGTAAAATTTGCCGCACACCATCCCAGTGCTGAACGTACCCGTGTACTTGGCGGCTTTGGTGAAGTGGCGAGAGACGTTCCCGGAATGCTCGATTTTTGCTTTGGGGAAAATCTCGATTTTGAAAATAAATCGGATGAATATGGCGATGGATTTATTGTGACGTTTCAGGATCGCAGCGCGCATCTCGCGTATGAGCGCCACCCCCTGCACCTTGCGTTAGGCGCCGAGCTGGTTGCCATGTGCGAAGGCGGCCATGATGGGATTATGGTGTTCGATCTGGAAATCGAACCGCCTAGAGGTTAGAGGTGAGAGGTGAGAGGTAAATGGTGCCCCAAGACGGACTTGAACCGCCGACCTACTATTTACGAAACAGTTGCTCTACCGACTGAGCTATTGGGGCACACACCAAAATCCTTAACATAAAAACCCAAATGGAAACAATGCAGCATTGGTGACCGTAGGTTTCAGGGTGATGAGAGATAAGAGCAGCTATGGAAGAAAAGATCAGATATTTGGAAGAGCAATTGGCCATCATGCGCCGAGAATTGACGCAGATGAGCGAAGAGGCGTACGCCCAGCAAAAGGAAATATCGCGTCTGACTGCCGCCTTTGAAGAGTTAAAGAACAGGCTAAAATCAATGCCTGACGACAGTGGCATTCTTAAACCCGAAGAAGATATCCCGCCTCCGCACTATTAGGAGCCGGTCATCGAGCTATAATTTAGCCCTGTTTTTATGACCGCATGATCGCCTCACCCCAGCTATTCAGGGTGCGCGGATCCTGCGGCCAGTCGGCTACTTCGCGGTCATAAAGCGTCTCAATCTCGCCCGAAATTTCGATCCAGTTACCGTCAGGATCGGTATAGAAAACGAACAGATTATTGCCAGGTCCATGCCGCCCGGGCCCCCATGTCAGCAACACATCATTGGCGGCGAATCTGTCACAATATTTCTTGATATTCTCAAAGGTGCCAGCTTCATATGAATGATGGTCAACACCAGTATGGTTCGATTTAAACGCGGCAATGGTGTGATGTTCGTGGTTTGATGAGGTAAAGACAGTTGCCAGATCACCATTGGCGTGAACAACCCTGTCGGCGACGAAAAACCCCATCTGTTCAATATAAAACCGCACAAAACCAGGTAAATCCTGCGTGGCAAAGGTCAGATGCTGGGTCGGGGCGTGCAGGCCCTGGACGGCGGGGCGACAAGCATCACTTCGCTGGCGCGCGACACCAAAACAAATCAGATGCCCGTCATAGTCGCGTACGCCAAATGCTTCCTGCTCAAAATAGGGTGAGATATTTTCCAGAATCTCGACACCATTGTTTGCAGCATGATTGCGTAGCTTATCCACAATTTCGCTGGTACGGCAGGCAAGTCCGGCATAGGCCAGTTTCCGGTCCTGGCCCTTCACCGCCACAAACCGGCGTAACGGGCCTTCACAGCGGAATTCATCGGCAGAAATTTTGCTCATCTCCATGTCCATGTTGGCAGCATAAAAGGCGGCCAGCTTTTCCGGATCAGAACTTTCAAGGGCAACGTGGTGCAAAAAGGCACCGGACTGGGCGGCGTTAAGCGACATGGAATCCTCTTGAAAAATCTAAAAATTAGCTTCAGAACGGAGCCCAAAGCCGACCATTGAGAAATAGATATATTATTGAGCTATTTCAATAATAGATTAGCGCCTACGTCTGAACAGCTTTCATAAAGCGGTCACGAATGACAACTGGATCTATGGTGATCACAGGCATCACGGCATTGCCGCTTTCACATTTGGCGACAATCACCGTCATCTCGCCCGCATCCAGCGCATTTTGAAGAACGCTGCCGGTATCTTCGGCGCGGCATTCGACTACGCGTTCACATCCGCATGCCTCGGCGACTTTTGCCAGCGATGTTTTGCGCCCGGCATAGGTCGGCTGGTCACCCGTTGATCCATATGATCCATTATCGATAATCAGCAGAATAAAGTTGTTTGCACAGTTGTTGGCGATGGTCGGCAATGTTCCCATATTGGTCAGAATTGATCCGTCACCGTCAATGGCAATCACCGGTTTTGGCTGGGCCAGCGCGAGACCAAGCCCGATTGAAGAGGCAAGTCCCATCGTTCCCAACATATAAAAATTCGTCGGCTGATCATCAATTGCATAAAGCTCTTGGCTGGGAATACCGATGTTGCAGATAATCAACTGGTCGCGAAGAATAGGGGCGATTTCGGCCAAGACTTCTGAACGAATCATATCAATACCCTCCCCAGAATGAGGCATCGGTGAGCACGGCCACCGGCTTATTGCACATGAAGGTGTATTTCAGAATTTTGTCAAAATCCTGAACATCTTCACGGCGATGGAAATGATAGGTCGGGATCTGCAGTTGCGTCAAAAGCGCCTTGGTATGTACTGCCATTTCAACCTGACACGCGACCGGTTCACCAAGCTCGCCGCGGTAGGAAATCAACATCGGCAAGGGCATCCGATAAAATTGGGTTAGCGTTGCCAGCGTGTTGATGGTCACACCAATAGCGGTGTTTTGCATGATGATGGCCGGACGCTTGCCGCCCATAAAAGCGCCTGCGCACAGCCCCATGCCTTCATCTTCCTTGTTTGAGGGAATGTGAAAAATCTCGTCGCGCCGTTCAATCTCGTCAATCACTCCGGCCAGTTGTTTACAGGGTACGGTGGTGATGAAAGAAATGTCATTGGCGACGAAATCATCGGCAATTTTCTTATTAATATCTTCGTGTCCGTTAGACATGTTTTCTCCCAAACTAATGCCGATCATTCTAACGGGAACAGTCTACAATAACTACAAATTCAGACCAGAAAAATAACTGCCTAATGGCAAATGACTGGGCTTAAAACTTACCCTTATCGAGATAGTGACGTGTGCAATCTTGAATCCGCCGGAACCGGTCACCGCCAAGCTTGGTCCCCCCAAACCAGCGCGTAACAATTATTATGTGATCGTAAAGTTCAGCGCGCTCCAGCATTCGCAGAATGATCATACCGGCACCGGCTTCGCCATCATCATTTTTTATCGGACCATCTGTTGACGATAAAACCGCCCAGCTATTATGCGTGGCCCGGACAAATCGCTTAACGCGCTTCAGCTCTTTCAGGATTTGTTGCGCCTCTGCACGGGTGCTCGCCGCGGATCCGGATACGGTGTATTTTGATCCGCGGTCATTGATGATGTTATCGAAACTGGTGATCATCTGGCCAGTTGGCGGGTTTTCGCCGTATCATCAGTTGTTTGATTTGTAGATGTCGATAATATCGGACAGCAGTTCCAAAGCCTCATTGCGCGGCCTTTGAAAGGTGTTGCGGCCGATGATAGATCCGTTGGCCCCGCCATCGCGAAGCGCCCGGATTTCATCTAACAGCCCGTCACGATCCTTTGATACGCCGCCAGAAAAAACAACAATGCGCCGCCCAGCAAAAGAGCTTTGGATAATATGACGAATACGGTCCGCCAACGCATCCATAGCCATGGTGTTCGCCTTATAAACGCTTGCGGCTTCGGGAAGTTCTAGCTCGGCTGTTGGTGGTTTTACTTTGATTATATGCGCCCCCAACAGCGCCGCCATGTGTGCGGCATAGGCGGCAACATCCAGCGCGGTCTCGCCGGTCTTACTCAGCTCACCACCGCGAGGATAGGACCACAACACAACCGCCAGCCCCAGCGCTTTTGCCTCGGCGGCAATATCCTGAAATTGGCCCATCATTTCAAACGCGTCATCTGACCCGGGATAGATGGTAAAGCCGACCGCGCTGCATCCAAGGCGGAGCGCTTCGGCAACCGATCCGGTGATTGCTTGGCTTGGCGCTGGCCCTCCTCTGGCAAGTGAGTTTGATGAATTCAGCTTCATGATGGTAGGAATCTGGCCGGCGAATTTATCGGCGCCTGCTTCGATCATTCCTAACGGCGCCGCATAGGCCGAAAGGCCGGCATCGATTGCCAACTGGAAATGATAATGCGGATCATAGGCGTCAGGATTGAGGGCAAAGGATCGCGCTGGCCCGTGCTCAAAGCCCTGATCAACCGGCAGGATTACCAATTTGCCGGAACCACCAAGGCGTCCTTGCATTAAAATGCGCGCTAGATTGACCTTAACCCCTGGGCTGTCAGCACCATAATTATCGAGAATGGCTTTGACTTTGCGGGTGATTTTCATGGGGCTACCTCATGGAAGATTTAGGAATAGTGATGGCAGTGCTTCTGATACAGGGCCGTCTATGCTCGCGTTGCCGGACATTTATCTAAATAAAAATGTCAATGATCAGAACTATAATCCGATCAATACGGGGGTACCAGATGAAAATGGGCATCAGGCGGCAAGGCTCCTAAATTCGGCAGGCCCATATCTTGGAGGAGAAGGATGGCCCGAACTAACAAATGGCCCGAACTAGCAGATAGCCCGAACTAGCAGATAGATTCCAGGCCCGCTTCGAGCGCATTCAGAATTTTGTTGGTCTCTTCTTCGGTGATAATCAGCGATGGTGAGATGATTGCATTAGGCCCGGACACGCGGATCATCACGCCCGCTTTATAGGTTGCCTTTTGCATTTCAATTGCCTTTTTGGGGTCGAGCGGGGTTTTTGTGGAACGCTCGCTAACCAGCTCGATTGCCGTCATCAACCCCTTCCCGCCGCGCACGTCGCCGATAACCTCAAATCTTTTGGCAAGCGCTTGCATTCCGGCGAATAGCTGATCCCCGCGCGCGGCTGCGTTTTCGGTCACATTCAATCGCTTTGTCTCGGCAATCGCGGCAATCGCGGCGGCCGCGCCCACCGGATGTCCAGAATATGTATAGCCATGGCCGATTGATGCAGTTCCGGACTTATCTGCCTCAAACGCGTCAGCAATCTTGTCATTGATCATCACCGCACCCAGCGGGAAATATCCGCTGGTGATCGCCTTTGCGATGCACATCATGTCGGGTTGAACCCCCCAGAGCCGTGATCCGCTCCAAGCACCGGTGCGTCCAAATCCGGCGATCACCTCATCGGCAATTAGCAAAATTCCGTTTGCGTCACAGATTTTGCGGACTTTCGGCATAAAGCTTTTATGCGGCACGATAACCCCGCCCGCGCCCAGTATAGGCTCCATGATAAAGGCAGCAATTGTGGACGGCCCCTGAAATCTGATTTCATCTTCCAGCGCGGCGATACAGGCATTGGCCAGCGCCTCGGGATCACTTTCGTTAAAGGGGTTACGATAGGTGTAGGGCGCTGGAATATGAAAACATCCGGGAAGAAGTGGCTCGTACTGGATACGGAAATTGGCGTTGCCATTCACACTTGCACCGCCAAAATGTGTGCCGTGATAGCCCTTTTTCAGGCTGATAAATTTGGTCCGCGATGGCTCGTTAACTACCTTGTGGTATTGGCGGGCAAGGCGCAACGCGGTCTCGACACTGTCCGAACCGCCGGAGGTAAAAAAGGCGCGGGACTGGCCGTCAGGGGCGAAGAAATCCACCACATCATGGGCAAGTTGGATGACCTTATCATTTGTCGTTCCGCGGAAAATCGAATAATAGGGAAGTGTGGCAAGCTGCTCGGCAATTGCAGCTTTGATCGGCTCGCACGAATAGCCAAGATTGACATTCCACAGCCCGCCAACGGCATCAATCACTTCATTGCCGTCAATATCGGATACATAAACGCCCCGCCCACTGGTGATGATAACTGGCAGATCAGCCTGACTGTCAGCCGGATGTGCCATCGGATGCCAGACTTGTCTTGCATTCATTTCACGAAGAAAATTATCATCAAAAGTTAGATTTTGCTGCATCTTGATTTTCCCAAAATTTAGCGGGCAACATTTATGAATTTTATGTCCGCACATAAGCTTTCTCCCAGCTTGGAGATTCTGAATAGCCAGTCAAGAAGATTTTGAAACATCGGTTTAATATGTGAACCATTCATGGCTGAATGCCCATGGTTCAACCCCGATCTTTTCCAGAAGCCCAATATTTTCCAAAAAATGTTGAGTCCGAAATTTATCTTGATGATATTTACTGGCCAGCGTGATAGCTGTCCTTATTGGGTCGATGGGGTCACTTTCTTGGGGCCGGAAGTCTGAAACCCCTCTAGGAGACTTCATGCCATCTGACGACCAGCAAGCTAATCAGAATCTTCAGGATCAGAATCCTGTGGGTCAGGATTTCCTTCGTCAAACCCTTCGAAGCCAGAATCTTCGGGGTATTTTTCTGATGATTGCCGGAATGGCATGTTTTACCGTCAGCGATCTGTTTCTAAAGCTTACGGTGCGCCAACTGCCTGTGGGGCAGACCATGATTATTCTTGGAATCGGCAGCAGCATTGTATTTTGGAGTCTGATGCGTCGCCGAGGGATATCTGTCGATTATGCGCCGCTTTTGCTCCGGCCGGTGATCATCCGGAATATTGGTGACATAATGTGCGTGTCGGCGATGTGTCTTGCGCTGGCCTATGTTCCGCTTTCCACGGTTGGCGCGGTGATACAAACGGTGCCGTTGATCATCACCATTGCTGCAGCGCTGTTCCTTGGTGAAAAGGTTGGGGTGCGGCGGCTTACTGCGGTTATTGTCGGATTTCTGGGCGTAATGTTCATTATCCGGCCTAGCGCTGATGGGTTTGACGCGGTTGTGACTCTAGCGCTGCTGGCGGCGTTCGGAATGGCCGTCAGGGACATTGGGACAAGACTGACAGGCGCCGAGGTATCTACGTTGTTGTTATCATTATACTCGTCGGTGTTGATGGTGATCAGCGGCGCGGTAATGCTGGCAATTACCGGCGGTGCGGCGGTGCCAAGCCTTGATATTATGACAATCTGTGCAGCGATGATCCTTATCGGGTCGGTCGGCTATATCGCTGTGACAAACGCGGTTCGTATTGGCGAGATGTCGGTGATCAGCCCGTTCCGCTACAGTCGATTGCTGTTCTCGCTTATCATTGGCGTGGTTATTCTTGGCGAAAATATTGACGGCTGGATGTTGCTCGGCTCGGCACTAACGATCGGCGCCGGGCTTTATATCTGGCATCGTGAACTGCGTCTCAGAGCCTAGAAGCAGGTAAGATAGCGGTCGGTTTCAAACGGCGTTACCTGTGCATTGAAAAAGCTTAGCTCGCGCTGTGCTTGCTGCAACCATAATTCATGTTGATCAGCCCCTAAAACTCCGTGCAGCCAGTCAGATGCGCGCGCCGCCGCAATGGCGGTGCCAAGGTCTGTCGGAATCGGCTGAATGTTGGCGGCGTTATAGGCATCGCCAACGGTCATTGGCGTTGGCTCAATTGCCTGCTCAATACCGTCAAGACCGGCGGCAATATCAGCTGCCAGCGAAAGATACGGGTTGCAGTCAGCACCGGCATCGCGCTTTTCAACGCGCGTGGCTGTGGGGTTTCCCTCAATCACACGAAGCGCGACGGTGCGATTATCCATCCCCCAGCTGGCATTGACCGGGCAAAAACTATAAGGCGTGCGCCGCCGATAGGCATTAACCGTTGCGGCTCCACAAATTGACGCCTCGGTCATCCGTTTTTGCATCCCACCCACAAAATGCCGCCCAAGGTCACTCAGCTTGCCGTTGTTTGAGAAAAGGTTCTTGCCCTCAGACCAAAGTGAATAATGGACATGAAATCCATTGCCGCTGCTGCGGTGAAAGGGCTTGGCCATAAAGCTGGCGCGATAACCATGATGGGCCGCCAGCTGTTTAACCAGCGAGCGGAACATCACCACCCGGTCAGCAGCCAGCAAAGCTGTATCAAAACGGATATTCACCTCAACCTGTCCGGCGGCATATTCTGGATTCGACTGTTCGATAGGAATGCCAAATTCATCAATCTGGCGGCGAATGGGGCCTAGCACATGCTCCATTTCAGCGGCGCGTGTCAGTCCATAACAGTCATTGCCGATATCGCGCGGCAGATTGGTCTCCGGGTCCAGCAGATAAAATTCCAGCTCGGTTCCGGTCTGAACATCAAAGCCCATTTCGCGGGCACGCTCAACCTGACGGATCAACGCTTGGCGCGGGTCTATCGGAATTGGCAGATGGTCGGTGCCCTCGGCGCGCCCAAAACTCATCACCGCCCCCGGCTCCCACGGGATTGGTGTTGGCGCGGTCATCGGCATGATGTGAAAATCAGGAAATCCGTTGTCAAAATTCACATAAGGTGTGTCCCAGACATCACAGGTCATATCCATGGTGAAAAGTGACAACGAGCATGCATTGCCAGAATCACAAATCCGATTCCAATGGCTGGCAGGAATTCGTTTGCCCCGCATGATGCCGTTCAGATCGCCAAGGCCAAGAACGACGGTATGAGTGTTTTCTGGCAAGGTCGATATACTCATCACCATCTCCGTATTTCGCATTCACGCATGATTGCTTTGTGCAATTTTACCGGGCACGGTCAGACTAGCTGTAACGAGGGTGCGGCAAAAGAAAATTCTAGAAAATATGTATAGCTTGTCCCGCCTATATGGTTAAGCCTATATGCTTCAGCCCGGATGGTTCATCCCGGACTTGCGCGGAAAAATTCTGCCGCCGAGGCCGTACCTAAATCACAGCGAACATTGGCGTTTTTCATACTGTTCATCGCCTCGGTTGCGCTGGCCTCATCAATTAGAACATTGCGCCCTTTTTCGAACAGATCAATAAGATGCGCTGCATCAAATTCGGGATGATATTGCACCGACCTTGCAGGAAAGCTGTAATCCAGCGCCGCCACAAGGCAGTAATCTGCGGTTGCCGTCACGCGCGCTTGCGGGGGAATGCGTGTCACTTGATCCTGATGCCAGACATGCGCATTAAAATCTCCGTCGGCAGAGGTGAAATGCCGCGCGCCAACGACGCGGCCACACGCTGCCTTTTGTGCTTTTCCGCCAAAAGTGTCGGCCATAATCTGATGGCCAAAGCAGATGCCATAAATCGGTTTGGCATTCTGCCGCGCTGCCAGAAGCAAGTGGCGCAATGGCTGCATCCACGCAGTATCATCATAGACACCACATTCTGATCCGCTGATGATAAACCCGCTAAATTCATCTGATTGCGGCAGAGCCTCGCCGCCTTCGGCAATATCAAAGACTGTCATTTCGGCATCAGGCAGTGCGGGTGCCAGCCAATCCCGGATTGCAGTACTAGTGCGCGAAGACCCGGTTAAAAGGGGTTCGGGATGGCTGGTAAGGTCAAGAATGGCAAGACGCATTTCTAAATTCCTCCAGTGAGGTAGCATTTCTATCGCTTTTGGAAACTTTACTTGGACGGGTCAAGCGTGAACAGACCGGGGATACTCCCACCCAGCGATTTCGTGACGTCGCGTGTTGCGGTAAACAGGGCGTCAATAATTCGCGTCTTGGCCACGGTATCTATTCGCAAAGCGGGGCTGGCAACGGCAATCGCGCCGCGCGCAACACCGCTATCATCGAAAAACGGCGTTGCGATACCGATGGTTTCATCCTCAAAAGTCTGGTTGGCAATGGCAAAACCAGACTCACGGGCACTCTCAATCAAGCCGGAAACCACTTCTTTGCAGGTTGGAGTGTAACCGGTAAAGGCTGGCAGACTAATCTCGCGTTCTAAGCCGCGGTAAGCAGATGCTGGACCAAACGCCATAAAGATTATGCCCGACGCGGTGGCATGAAAGGGCAGCTTGTCGGCCGGATCAAGATGAACCCGGGTGGCGCGCGCTGGTTCAACAACTGCCACCGTTCGCAAGAAATCGTCGCCGCCAAGTGCTGCATGTGCGGTCTCACCGGTAATTTCGGCAAGCCAACGCATTTTCTCCTGCAGAATTGTGGCAAGCGGAAAGCTAGCCTCACGCACCCGCGCCAAAGTTAAAAATGCAGTGCCAAGCTGATATTTTCGTGTCTCGGCGTGCTGCTCGATCATCTGGTGGCGGATCAGGGCGCGAAGCAGACGCAGCGTTGTTGCCTTGTCATATCCAGCGGCACGCGCCAGCTCGCTTAACCCCCACCGCGTTTGGTTAAGTGAAAAAAACTCCAGAAGTGTTAAAGCTTTGTCTATTGTATTGGCCGAGGTGCCTGAGTGATCAGATGAATCAACTACGGAATTCATCGAGTGCGTCTCCTGAAATGATAAAATTGGGGTGAGACAATTAATGTTGCACCAATGGTTCAATTAATGAACCATACAAACACCATGGACGCAAGCTGGCGCAAATGAAGAGGCGATGCACCTTGAGGGGTAAAAGGAGGCAAGCAATGACAGATCAGATAACAGTGCTCATTATTGGAACTTATGACACCAAGTCGGATGAGTTGCGCTACCTTGAAGAGCGTATCCAAAGTCAGGGAGCGATGACCATTAGCATGGATGTCAGCGTGCTAGGCAACCCCGCAAAGCCCACCAATATATCAAAGCATGACGTTGCCGATGCGGCGCAAAGCTCGATCGCTGCGGCAATAGAATCAGGCGATGAACATAGCGCGATGCAGATCATGGCACGCGGAAGTGCAGTGCTTACCGCCAGCCTTTATAAAGCCAGTAAAATTGATGCGATGATTGCCATGGGTGGAACGATGGGGACCGATCTAGCACTTGATTGCGCGCGTGAACTGCCGATGGGCGTTCCACAATTCATCATTTCCACCGTTGCATTCTCGCCGTTGATCCCACCTGACCGTCTGTCAGCAGATATTCAGATGATCCTATGGGCTGGCGGTCTTTATGGCTTGAACTCATTGTGCAAATCATCGCTCAGTCAGGCTGCTGGCAGTGTTGTTGGCGCGGCCCGCGCGGTTGAGCCGCCAAATACCAGCTTGCCGGTGATTGGTATGACCAGCCTTGGAAGTTCGTGTCTGTCCTATATGAAGCTTTTGAAACCGGCCTTAGAGCAACGTGGTTTCGAAGTGGCAATTTTTCATGCTACCGGAATGGGCGGAATGGCATTTGAGAAAATTGTGAGTGAAGGCGGCTTCGTTGCGGTGATGGATTTCGGACTGTCCGAAATTGGTAATTTGTTCGCTGGTTCGCTGATTAATAGTGGCGAGAGCCGTCTTCGCAGCGCCGCTGCCGCCGGAGTTCCGCAGATTGTCGCGCCTGGGTGTCTTGATCTGGTTGATTTTGCTGGCTGGCAGGATATCCCTGACCGGTTCGCTGATCGGCCTTTTCATGCACATAACCGGCTGGGGAAATGTGCTGCCTTCAATGATGATGAGCGGCGGCAGACGGCGCGTTTTGTTGCTGAGAGGTTGGCTGATGCGGTGGGCCCGACGCATTTCATACTACCCAATAAGGGCATAGAGGCGTGGGATGTTGAGGGCGAGCCCGCCTATGATCCTGAAGGTCTGGCAGCTTTTTGTGATGAAATTCGCAAGGTGATGGTGCCGCCCATTACGCTGCATGACCTTGACGCGCATATCAATGATCAGCAGTTTGCCGATACCGCGCTGGCCATTCTGGATAGCTGGATTGCCGACGGTACTGTCTCCATGACCCCGCACCAACACCCCCAATCATTTCAGATAAAGGCTTAAAAGGATGACTCAATCATATCTTGCTCTGCTGGGAACGAAAGGTGGCCCTGCCATTCGTCCCGGATCAACCATGCCGACCTCCAACCTGTTATGCCTTGGAGGAAGGCGCATTGTGGTTGATTGCGGGCTGGGAGTGGCGCGCGGACTTATCGATCAGGGCATGGAATTAAAAGAGCTGTCGTTGATTTTTATCACGCATTTACATTCGGATCATTATCTGGAACTTGGCCCGCTGATTCACACCGCATGGACCGCTGGATTAAAGCACCGCGTTCGCATTTATGGTCCCGCCGGACTGGAGACATATTGGGCGTCGTTTTTGGCGTCAATGGAAGCTGATATTTCGCTTCGGATTAAAGATGAGGGCCGACCTGACCTGCAGCAGCTTGTCGAAATTCACACCGTTGACTCTGGCCGGGTTTTTGATGAGGAGGGGCTGGTTGTTACCGCAATGCGCACCGAACATCCGCCGCTGATTGACTGTTTTGCCTTTCGGTTCAGCGGGGCCGGGCGTGATGCTGTGATGTCGGGAGATACAGCATATCTGCCGCCGCTGGCCGAGTTTGCCGCCGGGGCAGACTTACTGGTGCATGAGGCGATGTTGGGCGCGGCACTGGAGGCGCTGGTGGCGCGTGTTGGCAACATCGATGATCGCCTGATGACACATCTGATTCGATCGCACACCAAAGCAGGCGATGCGGCAAAAATTGCGGCAAGCGCCGGGGTTGGCGCGCTGGCATTAAATCATCTCATCCCGTCAGATGATCCCGATTATAACGAAGCAGATTGGCAGGCGGCGGTAGCCCCCCATTGGAACGGCACCTTTTATGTGGGGCGTGACGGGCTGCGAATTGATCTTTAGCTGCAAGCTTTGCCTTCGCTCCTCTCTGCCGCCAATCAGGCCTGAATTAGCCAGCCTTAAAGCCGGTGCTTTTGGGGGTGCCATCGATGATCAGCTTTGGTGCGACGCCAACATCAACAAGGGTGGGTCGGCTTTCAAGATAGGCGGCAATTTGTGGGATGCTGCGGAATGCAGCCATGTAGGCGCGCAACTGCGGAAAATCTGCCAGCAGATTTTCATCCAGAAAATGTGCCAGATCTAGATGATGGAAGACGCCAAAATCACAGTAATGCGGTGTTGCTCCAAAGAAGAACGCCTCGCTATGACGGGCCAGAATTCGTTCAAGATCACCCAGCCGTGGCGGCAATGCTTCCAGAACAGTTTTGCGTCTTTCTGTGAAGACATCCCCAACTGAAAGGTTCACTGTTCCGTTCAGTGGAGAGGATAAATCCTGTGACGCCTCAAATACTGCGTCCACCTCTGCGGCCAGATGTGCGTCGTCCGGCATCAGATCCAAATGCTGCGCCAGAAAGCGAATAATCGATCCGCTTTGAGCGATTTCTGTCTTGTCATCGACGATCAATATCGGCAGTTGGCGAAATGGCATCTTGCTTTTCATCTCGCTCCACGGTGCGCCATAATAATCCCAAACCATCTCATAGCTGTAGGCGGCACTGCGATACTGCATCATCATTTGCGGAGCCTCGGCAAGCGCACGTAGGTTGAAATAAAGCAGCGTCAGTTTCGTATCCATCTTATGGTCTCCAGTGCCCGGTGCATGTCACGATTGACACAATCTGTTGATAAGCCGAAGCTAGGGCTATGAAAAGTTCTATTTTTGCCGCACCGCGCGAAGACAAGCCGATGTTGGCGCTGGGGCTTTTGCTGATCGGGGTGTCGTTGCTGGCATTACAGGACTCGCTGATCAAACTGATCGCCCCGGATACCAGTTTCTGGCAGCTCCAGACGATCAGATCGACGCTCAATCTGACGATGATTTTCCTCCTTGCCATTACCACTGGCGGGCTGGGCCTGTTGGTGCCGCGCCGCATCGGACCGGCAATAGCACGCGGGTTGATGCTAGCTATATGCATGGTTTTTTTCTTTGGTGCGTCACAGCAGATCACGATCACGCAGATGGCGGCGGGATTATATACTTATCCATTATTTGTAACGTTGCTTGCCGGGCCATTTCTTGGTGAGCGGATTGGCATCTGGCGGGCAGGTGCGTTGCTACTTGGTGCGCTTGGTAGTTTTACGGTGCTTAATCCGCTTGCTGATCAATTTTCGCTGTTCCAGGTGGCGCCGCTCTTGGCCGGATTTTTTTATGCCTGCAATATTTTGATCCTCCGACGGTATTGCCGGCATGAAAGCCCGTTGGCGCTGATCTTTGTGGTGACTTTTATTTTTCTGATTACCGGATCGGTTGGTGCGATGGTTGTCAGCCATCTGCCGCTTGCTGCTGAAACGCGCGCTACGGTGCCTTTCGTTCTTACAGGCTGGCCGCATCTCACCTCGGCATTATTGATTATGTTTGGTGTTTTTTCGATTTTGAATCTAACCGGCAATCTGTGTCTCAGCCGCGCCTATCAGACCGCTGATAGCAGCCTGCTGGCGCCATTAGATTTTGTCTATCTGCTTTTTGCGGCGATGTGGGGAAGGGTTCTTTTCGAGAAATGGCCAACGTCATGGGCAGTGCTGGGCATAGTGATGATCGCGGCCGCCGGAATTATCACTGCCGTTCGTGAGCAGCACCAAAAAAACAAAGCTTTGGGGACGGTGCCTCAGAATGATGCTGACGGTGCGGCTGAC
>JAACDV010000084.1 GCA_009936825.1 Bacteroidota bacterium
GCATTATATATCTCTGGTCTAGGCCTGATGTCGAACTTGTATTTTCAGTTTTTTGTTGAGTGTTAAAAATGGCAATGGGACCACGAGATTTTCTTCGGCGAGTTGGCTTTGGATTACGCCCCAACCAGCCCCTGCCATCAGACCCGCTCGGCTGGGCGCAGGCGCAAATGGAAACGGTTCCGGACCTAATCTGGCCAGGCCGAATCTACAGCGAAAAAGAGATGCTCGACATCCGCGTGGATTTCACCACCGCCGAGCAAAAACTGGAACAAACCGTCAAAGATCCGGCAAAGATGAAACCAATGCGCGAGGCATTGTACAACCGCAGCGGCAGGCGGTTCTTTGAAGGATATGAGTTGGCAATCCGGCATTATCAGGCGGTGCACGCCAGCACCCCTGTTTTTGAAAGATTTTGGCATTTCTGGGGAAATCATTTCGCCATTGTCGACAAGCAAAAACTCCCAACATTTAACACCGGCGCGATGCAGCGTGACGTCATCAGAGAGCGTATGACAGGAAGCTTTACCGATCTGGTGTATGACGTCACGCTAACCTGGCCGATGCTCCGCAGCCTTGATAATTTTATCTCGCGGGGGCCGAATTCTTCGTTCAACGTAAATCGTAAAAAGCGGAACAAACCGCCAAAAGGACTGAATGAAAACCACGCCCGCGAATTGCTGGAATTGCACACCATCTCACCGGCCGGCGGCTATTCACAAACCGACGTGATCAACGCTGCCTATATCATAACTGGTTGGGGATTCATCGGCGGCAAAAAAGGCATCGAGTCCAAGCAGATTGGCTTTTCCGGTGGGTTGCACGAACCCGGCACGCATGAAATTTTGGGAAAGAAATACAAATCCAAGGGGTTTGATGCCAAAACCAAAGGCAAAAACCAGCTTCGTGAACTGGTTGAGGATTTATGCGGATATGAGGCCTGCCGCACCTTTATTTCATGGAAATTATGCCAACATTTCATCTGCGACAATCCAACCAACGAGATGGTCGGCTTCGTCGCCGAGGCATGGCAGAAATCGGGTGGCATGCTGCCGGAAATTCACCAAGCTGTTCTAGCCGCTGCCTGGGAATTTGGCGGAGCGCATAGCAAATTTCTCTCGCCCGAGACATGGCTGCTTCAATCGGCCCGGATCACAGGATCAACATGGCCGGGCCCACCGGAGCATTTTGACTATGATTTTGCCAGCAAACCAACCTACAGACAAAAACGCGCGGCAGTGGTTCTGCGCGAGTTGGGGCATTTGCCATTTCGTGCCAAACAACCAAACGGGTTCCCCGATACAGCCGCTGACTGGGTATCACCAGAATTTCTGGTCAGGCGATTATCGCTAATCAACGTGCCAACGCGAATGGGATTGATTGATAGAAATGCAGACGCGGCAACAATAGTAAAAAACGCCATCAAAAAGAATTTTGACAATCCTGAAATGCTTTTGGAATCGCAAGATGCGCTGGGGGAAAATGGCAGCAAAGCGGCTTATCTGGTGGCTTTGTTATGCAGTAAAAGGATGTTGAAGGCATGATTATTTCGCGACGTATTTTCATCGCCGGTTCAACCTCGCTTGCCGTTGCTGCACCTCTTAGCGTTGCTGGAATGGCGCGTGCCGGAATGGCTGCTCGACCAAAAACGAACTTGGTCGTTGTGATGCTACGCGGCGGTATGGATGCGATGACGGCGGCCCCGTTCATCGGCAATGATACATTGAAAGCGGCGCGCCCTGATCTTCTGGTGAAAAAACCAATATCAATTACCGGCGATTTTGCGCTTCACCCAAAACTGCCAAATTTCAAAAATCTTTGGGATGAGGGCCGCGCGTCGGTGTTTCACGCCACCTCAATTCCCTATACCGGGCGCTCACATTTTGAGGGTCAGAACCTGATGGAGAGTGGCGGTACCAAGCCCTATGCCGACAGCACCGGCTGGCTTGGACGCGCGTTAGAAGAGGTGGCCGGACGCAAGAGTCTTTCAATTTCCCTGCCAATGCCCCTGATACTGCGCGGGGCCCGCGATCTGGATAATTTCATGCCCGCGAAAAATCCCCTGCCGCAAGACCATTTGCTAGATTTGCTGACCGCCGATTACGCCGATGACCCCGATCTGGCCGAGGCAATGGCTAGAATACGCAAAAGGCCGCTTGCCATGGGCAGCATGAATGGCGGCGGTGATGACGTAGAGACGCTGGCCCGGATTGCTGGCAATCAACTTGCCGACCCTGATGGGCCCAGCATCGCCGTTTTTGATATCGGCGGATTCGATACCCACTCGGCGCAAGGCAGTGATGTGGGCGAGCATGCCAACCAGCTAAGACAGTTTGACCAGATTATCGGAACCCTGCGCGCCACCATGAGTAACAGTTTCGATAATACCATCATCGTGTCATTGACCGAGTTCGGGCGGACGGTCAAACAGAATGGCGGATCGGGAACCGAACACGGATATGGAACGGCCATTTTAATGGCCGGGGGGCTGCTGCCGAATTCGCGAATTCTGGGTGACTGGCCCGGCCTCACCAAGAACAAACTTTATGAGGGCCGCGATCTGAACGCCACGATTGATGCACGCGCCGTCTATGCCGCAACACTGGCACGGGTTTTGAACACCGGACATAAACAGATCGTTGATACAGCCTTTTTTGGCGCTGACCTTCCCGACCTGACAAAACACATTTTCGCCTAATCCGGAATTCAAGGGTGTTTTGGGGGATATAATTAGGATCAAACGAAGGATGCTAGGAACAACGAGACTGAAGGCACGCAGATAATCAACGCCAGCACAAATATTTCGGCTATCAAGAAGAAACCAACGCCCTTGAAAATTGATTCCAGCGAGATGGTTTTATCGACAATTGATTTGATCACAAACACATTCAGCCCGATGGGCGGCGTTACCAAACCTATCTCAAGCAGTTTTACGACCACCACCCCGAACCAGATCAACGACAGCCCATAGGCTTCGATAATCGGAATGGTCAGCGGCAAAGACAGCAGAATAATGCCGATCGGATCAAGAAACATCCCAAGGAAAATATACATAATCACAATCAGACCAATGACAACAAACATTGATGCATCGGTGGATTCAATCCAGAACGTGATCTCGCTCGCCAGACCAGTCAACGCAATGAAGTTCACAAATAGCTTGCCGCCAATCGCAATGACGAAAATCATTGAGGTCTGATAAACGCTTTCCTTAAGTGCGGCCAACGCGCGCGAACCGCTAAGACGCCCAAGCGCAAACCCAAGAATGAAAGTGGCACTAGCGCCTATTCCCGCCGCTTCGGTTGGGGTGAACAATCCTAGATAAATACCGCCAATCACAACCACGAAAAGCGTCAGAATCGCCCAGCAATCCATCAGCGAGCGCATGCGCTCTTGAGCGGAAATATCTTCATTTGGATTCGGTGCCACCGACGGGCGCATCTTCACCCACAGATAAATCACCAGCATATAGGCAAGCAGCGAGATGATGCCCGGAATGATCGCCGCGATGAACAGCCGCGCAATCGACTGTTCAGCAAAAATACCAAACAAAATGAACAGAACGCTTGGCGGAATTAAAGAGCCAAGCGTGCCGCCAATCGCCACCGTTCCAGTCGCCAGTGACGGGGCATATCCAAAGCGCAACATTTCAGGAATGGCGATCCGACCCATCGCCGCAGCACACGCAACCGATGATCCGGTGATGGCCGAAAACCCGCCGCACCCGACAACTGACGCCATCGCCAAACCGCCCGGCAACTTCGCCAGCCAAAGCCGCGCGGCGCGGTAAATATCCGTTGTAAATCCAGCCTCATAGGCCAGATGTCCCATCAGAATAAACAACGGCACCGTGGATAGGGTAGAACTGGTGATAAAGGCATAGGGACTGTTTGCCATCAACGATAGGGTTGGCGCATAAGCATATTGGGCAGCAAACTCTTGACCCGGACGCCATGCGAAAATAACAAAAATTCCCAGACTGGCCACAACGCCCAGCGCCGCTGCGATAGGCACCCGATTAGCCAGCAAAAACAGAACCGCAATCAGCGCATAAATTCCGACATGAAACGGTTCCATGTTACATATCCGCCTTAATTTGCATCGGTGTCATACTGGCTGACAGGGGAAAACAGCGCAGTGATTTCCCGCCAAGTACTGACAATGATCTGGATGACAAATAACGCAATACCAATGCTGAACATTGCCTTCATCGGCCAGGTTGGAATTTCCAGCTGACCATCATAATAAAGGCCTTGCGCAACCTCTCTTGGAACTTTGCTGAAAATAACATACCCCATCACGCCAAGAAATAGACCGAACAACACGTTACCCACGATCTTTTGAATTTGTATGACGCGAACCGGCAACCGATCAGAAATAATGGTGACCGCAATATGGCCATTGATCCGTTGAATATAGGCAAGAGGAAAGGCGATGACCAACACCATCAAAAGCCCAACCATAAGTAAATCATCTGGAATTGGATAGTTGAATGCAGCCCGGCCAATAACCGATCCGGTGACAATAACCATCATCGTGGTCAGCGCAAGATTGGCGATACCAACGGATAGTCTTTCAACGAAATGGAGCGCGCTTGCAAACATGATCTTTTCTAAAGATATCTAAAAACATCTAAAAAATTTGGGCAGGGCGAGACATAATCCCGCCCTGCAGATTTTCATTCGACTGGTTTAACGCTGCCAAGGATATCCTTTGGCGTCACGCTCCTTGGAATATTTCGCGATCAGGTCTTTGTAGTTGCCAAGAATACTATCGGCATCCATTCCCTTTTTCGCGGCCTTTTCCATCCAGCGCGTTACGTCGGCATCGGCAAGCTCAACCATCGAGTCACGCATTGCTTTTGAAGGCTGCACAACTGTCAGCTTATGCCCATCAATACCGTCTTGCAGTTCCTTTTTCACCTCAGTCCGTGATTCGAACATTTTCTCCGCCATGTAGGTGGTGAATTCTAAACCCAGCTCATCCATCAGCTTTTGATGCGCAGGTGCCAAACTATTGTAGGTGTCGGCATTCATCGCCACGCCAAACGCCAGAACCTGACCCATGTTCAACTCGGTGATGTATTTAGCAACTTCATACTGCTTATAGGCTTTGACGACGTAGAAATATGTTGTCGAGCCATCAACAGAGCCATTTGACATGGCCTCATAAACCTTCGGCTGTGAAACTGAAACCGTTGCTGCACCCTGCGCCTGTAATGCAGGAACAAACGCGCCAGTTGCCCGGATTGTTTTCCCTTTAAGATCGGCACCGCTAGTCACTGGTGAATCTTTGGTCAGCAACTGTGTCGGGCCTGTGGTGTAGTTACCAAAATATCTGATGTTGGCTTTTTTCTGCTCAGCCAATGCGGCTGCATTATTCGTCATGAAATCATAGGTGGCCATCATGCCTACCCACTCATCGCCGAATTGAATGGTATCAACCGCCTCATAAGCAACCAGTGTGCCCGGAGCATAAACCGGAACGATCGACGCCATATCAGCAACGCCGTCAGACAGTCCCTGCGCCGCTGTTTTCGCACCAAGAAGCGCACCACCCCAAGTGATATTGAGGCCAAGTTCATTGTTACTACGCTTGCGCATTTCCTGATCAAGCCACTTTAAGGCACCGGCGCGTGTGCCTCTGTTCGGACCAAACTCTCCGAAACGCAGCTCGCGCGTTGCTGCTTCTGCATCGCTGATGCTGGCTACCATTGTCGGAATGAAGACCGCACATGACAAAGCCAATACCGAATGAAATATTTTCCTCATTTATCCCTCCGTGAGATGTAATTTTTCTTTTTATTTAGCCGGCATCATTCCATCACAGCGTAAAAGTTTGTCAAGTTTGATTTCTTATTTCACTATGTGAAATTAAATGCGAAACTGGAAAATACGAATTTTGGCGAAAGCTTTATCGAATGGTTCTGGATCTACTATCTGGAATCAATAACCGGAACCAAATAGGGGAGCAGTCTTTGTGAAAACTGAGCTAGAGGTCGAGACTAACGCTTCGGACAAGCCCGATCTGGACCATTCGGGTGAGGCATCCAAACCTCCGCGCGATGGTCGCAGCCTGCCGCGGGTACGCTCAGTTGCCCGTGCCATCGCGATTCTGCGGAGCTTTTCCTCCGACAAGCCTTTCCTGACGCTTGGTGAAATTGCCGAGCGGACCGGGTTGGACGCTGGCACCACCCGCCGTCTGTTAATCACCTTGCGCGATGAAGGTTTGGTCTGGCAAAAATATCAAAAGGGTTTGTACTGCCTGTCCTACCGCGTGCTGGAGTTAACCCAGTCAATTCCAGGCCGAATCACTTTGAAAGACCTGCTTGGCGCCAACTTGCTGCAACTGGCCAAAGATAGCGGCATGACGGTTTATCTCTCCATCGCCAGCGGAAACGAGGCGATATGCCTTGCCCAGTTTCTCAGCGAGCAGGCGATTGATATCCGCTGGTGGTCAGAAGGATATGGGCTACCTTTGCATTGCGGGGCGGGACCAAAAATACTGCTGGCCCATTTCACCGCCCAGCGCCGCCACAACCTATATCAGGACGGGTTAAAAGAGCTAACACCCAAAAGTATTGTTGATCCCGATTTGATCGAGAAGGAAATCATTTCCATTATCAAAACCGGCTATGCTGTCGGCGTTGATGACGTTGCTCTGGGGCTGTCAGCGTTGGGCCTGCCTATATATAATGAACACGGCGAATTGCTCGCCGCGGTTTCGATTGCTGGCCTCACCCCCTATTTTACCGGTGACGAGCAAGTTCGTTTGCACCATATTCTGCAACAGGCAGTTAGCGAAATGACACATCATGTTGGTAAGATCAAACCTCCAATTTCAACAGGTGAAATTTACTTTTAATATTGACTATATTTTTTATTGTTTCCTATCCTTTCGTTGGAGGGTGTCGTTTTGGGTAACACTATTGCTGAAAAAATTCTCGCACGGGCAGCTGGCTTGCCTCAGGTGTGTGCTGGCGATGAAATTGAGGTGAAGCCTGATTTTGTAATCGCCTATGATTTTCCCGGTTATACCGACGTTATTTTCAAACAGATGGAAGAAGAGTTCGGCATTGATAAAGTGAGCGAACCTGAACGCTTTGCGCTGTTTATCGATCATATGGTACCGGCGGTGGCCCCGCATGAAGAAGAGCTTCATCAAAACACCCGCGACTGGGGCGCCAAAAACAACGTGCCTGTTTATGAGCGTATGGGAATTGGTCATCAGGTTGCAGCTGAACTCGGCTATGCGACGCCCGGCGCTTTTGCCGTGCATTTCGATGGTCATATCTCGCAGCTAGGCACTTATGGCACGCTGGCTATCGGGGTGCGGCGGCACTTACTAGAGGCCTTCGTCAAAGAATATATAAAGTTCAAAGTGCCAGAGACCACCCGTGTTAATCTTGAGGGCACCCTGCAGCCCGGCGTTACAGCACGCGATATTTTCCATCACATCGTGCGCGTTATCGGCCCGTCAGGATGCCGGTTTCAGGTGCTGGAACTTGCTGGCTCAACAATTGATAATCTGTCCCTTGAAGGTCGCCAGACCATTACTTGTCTTGCCATGTTTACCGGCGCGATTACCGCGATTATTAACCCCGATAAAAAGGCGTTAGACTATGCCTTGCCGAGGGCCCGGGCTGATCTCGAAATACAATTCTCGGATGATGATGCACAGTATGCAGCGGTGCATGATATTGATGTATCCGCCTTAGAGCCAATTGTCGTGATACCGCCAAACCCGGCCAATACGCGCGATCTGTCTGACTTTATTGGCACCGAAATTCATCTTGGATATCTTGGGTCCTGCGCCTCGGGGCGGCTGGAGGATTTGCGCATGGCCGCTGAAGTGCTGGAAGGCCGCAAGGTTAAAGACGGGTTCCAGCTGCATGTTGTACCAACCAGCAAGGACATCATGGAACAGGCCGCGCGTGAAGGCACACTGGCAACTTTGATTGCTGCCGGTGCGTTTGTCACCTCATCATCATGCGACTATTGCTTTGGGCGGATGGGCGTGATGAGCGAAGGCCAAAGCGCTGTATCGACCGGCACACTGAACGTTCGCGGGCGGATGGGTAGCCCTGATTCAGAAATTTATATCGTCAATGCGGCAGCAGTAGCTGCTGCTGCGCTTGAGGGATGCATCGCTGATCCCCGCAAATATATGAAGTCCTGAAAAATGGCGTTGGCAAATTTACACGGCAGAGTTGCTTGGATTTTTGACGAAATTGATTTCGACGTTGACCAGATTGTTGGTGTGAAAAACATCAAAATCAAAGACCCCGACGAACTCGCCAGATTATCCATGGCCGCCTATGAAGCCGATTTTGCCAGCAAAGTGGCGCCGGGCGACCTGCTGATTGGTAATATTAATTTTGGCTATGGGCACCCACATTACCCCCCGATGATCGCGATGCGCAAATTGGGAATCAGCGGCGTTATCGCCGAGAGCTTTTCCCCGGGCTATTGGCGCGGCGAAATTGCCATGGGCTTCCCGCAAATTCCGTGCCCGGGCATTCTTGGAAAAGTCCATCGGTGGGATGAACTGATCGTCAATTGGTCAAAAGACATGATTATCAACGTCACGCAAAACACAGAAATCCCCTTTGAACCGCTGCCCGAAGGCGACACGCTTATGCTGGAAAGCGGCGGGCTCATCGGCTATTTACACCAAAGAAACAAAATGGAGACAGGTAATGGCTAAGCCCGCTGGAATGACAGAATTTGCGCAGAATTTGCGCAGCGGCAACACACAATTTGTCGCCGGATGCTATGATGCCATGTCTGCACTGCTGGCCGAAAAGGCTGGATTTAACGGCTTGATGTCGTCCGGGTTTGCCGTCTCGGCAGCGCATTTGGGATTTCCCGATGTCGAACTCTACACAATGACCGAGAATCTGACGGTGGTTCGCAATATCACTGGGGCAGTGTCAGTGCCGGTGGTCGCCGACACCGATACCGGCTATGGCAATGCAATCAACGTGATGCGCACCGTACGCGAATTTGAGAATGCCGGTGTCGCAGCGATGATCTTTGAAGATCAACTCTCACCGAAGAAATGCGCCGCCTGTGCCAACCGGATTGAATTGATCCCGCCGGATGAGGCTGTCGCCAAAATCCGCGCCGCGGTTGAAGCGCGCTCCAACCCGGACACGCTTATTATCGCCCGCACCGATGAAGTGGATGAAAATGCCGCCATTGCCCGTGCCAAGCTGTATGTCAAGGCTGGCGCCGATCTTATTCAGCCAATTAGCCGCTGCTTTAAGGATATCGATGGTCTGCGCCGTTTGCGTGCGGCGTGCGGCGTGCCTTTGTCGTTGCAGATACTGGGCTGGCTGGAAAGCGATCTATCAGCAGATGAAATTCGTGAGGTCGCGGGGCTTGCCTGCTATCCGCTGGTTGGGCTAATGAGTGCTGCAAAAGTTTTGCAGGAGAATTTCTCTGCCCTTGCTCAAGATCTGAAAACGGCAAACTTACCGCAACCAAAGATGAGCATGGATGAATTCAAATCCTTTATTGGCTTTGACGAGATTGAGAGGGAACAAGAGCGTTTTCTGCTCACCGAATAACGGGTTCCTTTTCAACAGCCGCACATCACACACCAGCAGAACTGTGGTATATCTCATAATCAAGAGGCACCATTACGGGGTACCGCTGCGGGCCGCATTATAAATTTCAGGCAAAAGGTGAAGATTTTGGATTTTCAACCAAGCACTAAATCCGTCGAGCGTATCGCAACTTTGCGCGCCTTTATGGACCAGCACGTCATTCCTGTGGAAGCTGCGTTTCGCCATCACATGGAAACCACATCCAACAAATGGGTAACCCCTCCCCTTGTCGAAGAGCTGAAAGAAAAAGCCCGGGCCGCCGGATTATGGAATCTGTTTATGCCCGTCGCACATGGCGGCACACTGGGCAATCTGGACTATGCCCCGATGGCCGAATTAATGGGACAAGTCTGGTGGGCAGCAGAGGTTTTCAACTGCAATGCCCCGGATACTGGAAATATGGAGACCCTGCTTCTATATGGCACGGATGCCCAAAAAGAACGCTGGCTAACGCCGCTGCTGGCTGGTGAAATCCGATCCGGCTTTGCCATGACAGAACCGGATGTTGCCTCGTCCGATGCAACAAACATTAGGACATCAATCAAAGCGGATGGACGGTCATACGTTATCAATGGACGTAAATGGTACACCACCGGAGCGATGCGAGAGACCTGTGAAATCCTGATCGTTATGGGCCAGACGGATCCGGAAAATGAAAACCGTCATTTGCGGCAATCAATGATTTTGGTGCCTAAAAATACACCGGGCGTTCGGGTTGTTCGTCACGTTACAACATTCGGCTATGACGACGCACCGTTCGGGGAACCGGAAGTTGTTTTTGACAATGTTCGTGTGCCTGCCGAAAATATTCTTCTTGGCGAAGGACGCGGGTTTGAGATTGCCCAAGGCCGACTAGGCCCGGGCCGCATTCACCATTGTATGCGACTGGTAGGGGGCGCGCAGCGAGCCCTTGAGCTGATGCTGGACCGCGTGGAGGAACGATCAACTTTTGGTCGCCAGCTATCCCAACATCAGTCGATCAGGGAAGATCTGGCAAAATCCTGGGCCGAAATTGAACAGGCGCGCCTGTTAACGCTAAAAGCGGCCGACATGATTGACAAAAACGGGGCAAAAGCCGCGTGGGAACATATCGCGGCGATCAAGATTATTGTTCCCTCAATGGCGCAAACGGTAATTGACCGTGCCATCCAGATACATGGTGGTTTGGGGCTGACTGCCGATTTGCCGCTTGCTGAGCTGTTCAATTATGCCCTCCAGATACGTCTGGCTGACGGGCCGGATCAGGTTCATATGATGGCGCTTGGGCGTCAACTCGTTCGCGCGCATCACGCAAAAAAGGCGGGCGCGTGAACGGGTCTTCTGAAAATATTGGCCCGGACGATACGACCAGTCCCTTGGGCAACCTTCAGATGCTCGGCCTTTATCTTGAGGGGCATATTGATGAATTTAACGGCCTGTTGCACGCCCGCGCTTTCACCGACGGGCAGTCTAACCCGACCTATCTGATAACCGCCAAAAGCGGACAATATGTGTTGCGGCGCAAGCCTGTCGGAATATTGCTGAAATCTGCTCATGCCGTTGAGCGGGAATATGAAGTGATGAAGGCACTTGCCACCACCGACGTTCCGGTGCCCGGGATGTTGCATTTATGCGAGGATGATACGGTCATCGGATCGGCGTTCTTTGTGATGCAGTTTATTGAAGGACGCACGTTTTGGAACCCCGCCCTGCCCGATCTTAACGCCGCCGGACGCACCGCCTGCTACGACGAAATGAACCGGACATTGGCAGCGATTCATGCAGTTGATATTACCAGTGTTGGTCTTGCAGGTTTTGGCAAACCGGGCAATTATTTTGAACGTCAGGTCGCCCGCTGGACAACCCAATACCGCAATAGCGAGACCGAAACTGTGCCCGCGATGGAGGCCGTTATCGGATGGTTGGAGGTCAACATGCTAAGCGATGATGGGCGTGTCGCGCTGGTTCATGGGGATTTTCGGATTGATAATCTGATGTTCTCAAAGACCGGGTTTAACGTGCTCGCCACATTGGATTGGGAGTTGTCTACCCTTGGCCATCCCTTTGCCGATCTTGCCTATCAATGCGCGATCTGGCGGATGCAACCCGATGCTGCTTTGCGCGGCCTGAAAGGGATAGACCGCGCCAGTGCCGGCATTCCCGAAGATCAGGCCTATATCGATGCTTATTGCCAGCGTCGGGGAATTGGCGGGATCGATAATTGGTCATTTTATGTGACGTTCGGGCTGTTCCGTATCGCGGCAATCGTTCAAGGCGTTAAAAAACGCGCGCTAGATGGCAATGCGGCAAGCCCTTATGCAAAGGCGATAGGCGGGCTGGTTGAACCATTGGCAATTGAAGCGGCGAGTGTTGCAGGCATCTAGTTGCGCGCATCCAAAGAGGGGAGGACGGTTAAAATGTTGGGACAAATGATGCAGCGGCCGCTGTTGATCGCGGACATTTTGAAACATGCTCAAACGGCATTTTCTGACAGCGAGATCATCTCCCGTGTGAATGATAAATCAATCCATTCCCAGAATTTTTGTGACCTTGCAGTGCGGGCTGCAAAGCTGGCTCACGCCATTCAGATGCGCGGCATTAAAATGGGTGACAGGGTGGCAACGCTGGCCTGGAATGGTCATCAGCATCTTGAGCTATATTACGCAATTTCCGGCATGGGGGCCATCTGCCATACAATCAATCCGCGTCTGCCGGTCGAAAGCATCGCCTATATCATCAACCACGCCGAAGATAAATTGCTGTTTATTGATCCTGGCTTCATCCCGTTAATAGATGAGGTTTTACCGCATCTTGACGCACCGCCGCAGATCGTGATCATGGCAGCGCATAATGCCGAACCAACCGAATTTCCAGCTGAAATGCAAATCGAACACCATCATTATGAGGCGATGATCGCGGCGATGCCCGATCATTTCGACTGGCCGGAATTTGATGAAAACACTGCTTCGGGCATCTGCTACACATCAGGGACCACGGGCAGCCCAAAGGGCGTTTTATATTCGCATCGATCAACAGTGCTGCATGCCTTTCAGGTGGGCCTTTCATTTTCCAAAGCCTTGCAGGAAGGCGCGCGCATCCTGCCCCTGGTTCCGCTGTTTCATGTAAATGCTTGGGGCCTGCCTTTCACGTGTCCACTGGGTGGCGCATCGATGGTTTTTGCTGGCCAGCATCTGGACGGGCCCAGCCTCTACGACTTGATTACGACCCAGAAAGTCACTTCGGCGTGGGGTGTTCCAACCGTGCTGACAACCTTATTGCAGGAAATTGAATCCCGCGGCGAGACCCCTAAAAGCCTGACCAATATTCTGGTTGGCGGATCAGCTGTTTCGGCTTCTTTCATCACGGCGTATGAAAATTTGGGGATCAGCGTAAACCATGCATGGGGAATGACCGAGATGAGCCCCATAGGCACTCAGGGTAATCTACCCGCGAAAAGGGAAGGGCAAAATATCGGCCCTGAAATAATCGCCACCAAATTGCGCCAGGGCCGCAAGATTTTCGGAATTGATATGAAAATCATGGATCAGAACGGCGCCGAAATCCCGCAAGACGGCAAGCTGTCGGGGGAATTGTATGTGCGAAGCAACACCACCGCCTCTCAGTATTATAAAAACGATGAGGCCACCGCCGAGGCGTTTCACGATAAGGGCTGGTTTCGTACCGGTGATATCGCCAATATTGACCGAAGCGGCAATCTGCTGATCACTGACCGGGCAAAAGACCTGATCAAATCGGGCGGTGAATGGATAAGCTCGCTTGAACATGAAAATATAATCATGTCGCATGATGATATTGCACAATGCGCGGTGATCGCGGTACCTCATGAAAAATGGGATGAACGCCCGGTAATTGTCGCGGTCGCAAATAGCGTCCAGATCGATAAAGATAGTATGCTAACCAGCAAAGATAGCCCGCACACAGAAAAGCTGTTTGGCGAATTGGTCCAGATGCTGAGCCAGCATTTTCCAAAATGGCAGATGCCCGACGACCTAATTCTGCTAGAGACATTGCCGCTAACAGCCACCGGTAAAATATCAAAATTGAAATTACGACAGAAATTCAAAAAAAATTTGGGGAAATAATATGACCAAACAACTGAACATTGATCCAAAGAGCCCTGCGGCCCAGACGCCGCCATCGGGCGTTCCCCATTTTGACATGCCCCCTCTCAAAGGGTTGCGCAGCCCACGCTGTCCGCCTTTTGTCGAAGTGACAAATTCCGATCAACTCCTGCCCTATCTCGAACATGTCGCGCGGCGTCCCTATAATCATGGGCTAAATGCTTGCTGGGATCTGAAAGAGGGCGAACGGGTAATGCTGCGCGTTGATAACTGGCATAGCGAGCTTACCATTCAGGCCTGCCAAAAAATTCTGGAAAAATTCAATGTCAAATATGAGATCAAGAAAATCGACCGCGGTCCAATCCCCCAGTGGGTCGGCGCGGATGAGGTAGACTATTATCTGTTCCGCACAAAAGAGCTGGCTGAATGGATGGACATGTGGGAGGAGGAAGAAAAAAAGCAGCAATATGACAAGATTTTGATGGGCTATGGCGGGCCTGTTTTGGCCGAACGCTTTATCAAAATTCAGCGTATGCCTTTTATCACTCCCGAAATTTTAGCATCGCCAGCTCATGCCATGCCAATCGAGGTGCTGAACGCCATTGATCGCTGGACATGGGACCGCGTTCGGACTGCAAAGCGCGCCCGGATTACCGACCCCGAAGGAACCGATATCTCCTTTACCAACCATCCCGAATACTGGGATGAAAATCGCGAATTTTATAACGCGGATCTGACTGCTGCCACCTGGACAGGCAACGAGCATTTCGGCAAACAATATCTTCCCGGTCACATAACCGGACGACCGTGGATGTTTCACCCCTTTAAAGAAGATGGGTGCGGCGTCATTGCCGGAACAACCAACCATATCGCAGCTTGTGATTGGACGCAGTTGGTTGTTGAAAACTCGAAAATCACCGAAATTCGTGAGGGCGGTGAATTTGGCCGCAAGCTGCGCGAGGTAATGGAACAGACCAAGGACATCCAGTATCCCACTTTTCCGGGCAAGGGCATCATGCATTGGTGGGAGGCATCCATCGGCACCAATCCGCATATTCACCGGCCACGAAAGGATTTCCCGTCAGGTTTTGTGAATTGCCTTTATGAGCGGGTGCGTTCGGGTGTCATTCATATGGGATTTGGCACGATCATCTCGTCAATGGCTGAGCGCGAAGCCGCCCGCGCCGGCAATCTGGTTGGACATTGGCACCTGCATCTCTATTTCCCGACCTATACAACCGAGAATGACGGGGATAATGAAACCGTCATCGAGAACGGGCGTTTGCTGGCGCTTGATGATCCGAAAATTCGCAAACTCTGCGCCAATTACGGAGATCCTGAAATGTGGTTGGATGAAAGCTGGAACCCGGCAGTTCCCGGAATCAATATGGATGGCAATTACTGGGAACACTATGCGGCGGATCCGTTGCATTGGGTTAAAACCGAACTGGAAGTTTGCCGCAATTACCACCCGATGTTCATGCAGATGGTTGGTGCCGATGGCAAATATTGCCATGGTGAAGGGGCGGATTGGTGGCGCGGCGGCTGTGTTAATCATAGCGGCGTTACCGCCGATTTGCTGCCAAGCAATTGCGGGTGCGGCGGCAATCACTGACCGCTGTTTCGGGCTGCGATAACACGAAAAAGGGAGGACCGTTAACTACAGTCCTCCCCTTAATTGAATTTGATTTAGGTTACCGAAAATATAATTCGGAGATAGGCGATCAGACGATCTCGCAAGCTTGCTCAAACGTCAGACGCGCGGCGCGATCACGGATGTTCTCGCCAGTTCCATGGCCAAGCGTAATCAACATACTGACACGCCAGCTGCTATCCGAATAAAACGCCGCGTTAATCTTGTCTGCATCAAACCCAGCCATAGGTCCGCAATCCAGCCCCAGCGAGCGCGCTGCAACAATCAAAAATCCAGCCTGAAGCCAACTGTTTTGGGTGGCTTTTTTAATCAAAAATTCTGGCGGGCGGGCGGCCAGCGCGGCAGCGTCCAAGTGCGGTGCAAGGGTGGGAAGATGGCTGTGAAATTCCAGATCATGCGCCAAAATGGCAACAACCGGCGCCGACATGATTTTAGGCTTGTTGCCGTCAAAAGCCGCATCAACCACTTTTTCGTGAGCCTCCGAAGACGTGACAAACGTCAACCGCATCGGGCAAAAGTTTGATTCTGTCGGCCCGTGTTTGACGATCTCATAAAGCTGGTGCAGCACATCATCACTAACCGGCTTGTCTGAGAAAAGACGATGCGTTCTGGCGGAAAGAAAAAGAGTTTCGAGATAATCTGGATGGGTCATTTCGGGGACTCACAATTGATTGGAAAAAAATTGAAAACTATATTTGGTGTGGGCCGGCAAAAAGGCGTAGCAGACTAGAGAAATTCAGCAAACCGGTCATCGGCAAGGAAGGTACGTTTACCAATTTCGGTAATCTTTGCAACCGCCTCTTCATCAAGCCAAGGCGCCGTTGCCGTAGTGAATGACGGGCGCGCTTTAATCCGGGCATACCATGCTGTGGTCTTTGGATAGCGGCGCTCCCATAACGCTGTCAGACCAATACATTCAATACGGTAGAAATAGGCTGTCAATAAGGCATCGGCAAGCGAGTAGCGATCCCCCATCAACCATGGATGATTTTCCAGAGACACCTCGGCCTCTGAGCACATCCGCGCCAATCGTCCCAACGCCACAATCACATAATCAGACGCCGCCCCGTTCTCAACCAGATCCTTCACCTTGCGGGCGCGGATTTTATCGGGCATCGCCTCCCATCGTGCAGCAAGCTCTTCGGGGGATTTGGCCAGCAACATGGCACGTTGATAGCTGGAAAAAGTCAGCGTGCTAACACTGTCATGATATTCCAGCGTGTAGATGCCCAAAGTTCGTGTTCGCGCAACATCAACCGGGTTTTTTGGCATCAACGGGTTATGCTCACTCAGCCCGTCAAGATATTCAGCGATCACACTCGATTCGTGAATCAATTGCCCATCATGATCAATGACCGGAACAATTCTGCGGGGGTTGATCTTGGTGAATTCAGGGGTGAACTGCTCACCCTTTGGCAGATCAATATGCCGACTTTCCCATTCAAGGTTCTTTTCGGCTAGAACCAACCGCACTTTAACTGAACAGACCGAATTGGCGCCATGATAAAGGATTAGCATAAATTCGCTCCACAGCGTTGCCGATTGTCACCCTCTATCTACCCGCAAATATAGGTCGTTTCCAACCAAAAAAGAACTTTACGTTAGGTCCGTTAGCACTTTAGGATAAATTTAACTTACGCATCATCTTTGAAATTCAAGATATCACTTAGCATTTTTAGAGGACTAAATAACACGGCGGGGGGCTTTGCAACGATCATCGATGTTTATAATCAAGGGAGTCATGATCCAATGATCAAGATAACCGTAGATTATAAAGAACCTGAACCCGAAGTTAGATCAAAATAATTTAGGGTTATTAAAGCACTGAACAGGAAGATTGATGCGCCCTTCCTGAAAGCTGAATTTGATATGGAGCTTGGTTCGGCATCGAACAGAAAACAATTCCTAACAGAACGCGATCTTTGTCAATAAAGATCCTTGCCGACAGAAATATATGTTTAAGCTGTCTTGTTTGCGCCCAAAACATGACAACAATTTTCGTGGGTCAATTAGGAGAAACTAATGTTGAAATATGGAACCGTTGCAGGTTTAGTTGTGACACTGGGACTGACGTTCAATGCGCAGGCACAGGTCAACTTAACCGCAGAAACAGCATCGCCCGGCAGTGCGCCCGGTGTTTCGGTGATCGCACTGTCAGAAGCCGCCGCTAAATATAATGTTGCCAATATTCAGGTCAGTGCGGGTCAGACACTAACCAACTCGGTGCAGAATGTCGCCGAAGGAAAATCAGATATTGCCGCCGCCCCTTTCATCCTGCCATTCCTGATGTCAAAAGGTGTTGGCCCCTATGCCAAGCTTGGCAAGGAAAAGGGCTCAGAACTAACTGGAAAGCTGGCAGTTCTTTATACCTACCGCATTTCGGTCCAGGGCCTTTTCGCCTATAACAGCTCAAACGTTGCTGGCTGGGACGGTATCGAAGGCTCGCGCATTTTTAATGGCCCGCCACGCGGTGCAGCGCTAACCAATGCCCGCCTGCTAATCAAGCTGAATACCGGCCTTGAAGAAGGCAAAGGCTATACCGGCGTTCAGGTTAACTGGGGACAGGCTGTAAAGACCATTCAGGACGGTTCAGCTGATGCGTTTGTTCTGCCGATGAGCTTTCCGGACGGACGTATAACCGCCGCGTTGGCGTCAGGCGACATCACCATCTGGTCGCTGCCAAAGAAGGTCTATAACGGCGAAGCGTTTGGCAAGGTTGGCAATCTTCCGGGAACAGTTCCGGTAACGCTACCAATTGCTGACATGGGATATTCCGGCGGGGTCACGGTTGTGTCTGAGGATGATCAATTCCGCGGTCCGGGAACAGTTGGCGGCGAAGTCGTCAATGTCAGCATGAGCTTTGATTTGGCAAAATCACTGACCAAGGCATTCATCGACGGAATGGATGACGTGTATCGTGCGAAGGCGCCTTTCATGTCGAATGCATGGCATGGTGAAACAGATATTGCCGTGACGGACATGTGTGGAGCCAACCCGCTGAAATACCATCCAGGTGCCGTTGCTGCATGGGAAGAAGCTGGCTATAAGATCCCAGACTGTGCAAAGTAACATCTA
>JAACDV010000085.1 GCA_009936825.1 Bacteroidota bacterium
GGGCGCGGTGCTGACGGGGTTAATTCTGCCTCGGCCTGGGTCAATATTCTGTCGGTTTACGCGCATGCGAACTGGCCTGCTTACGGCCAACATTCGGCTGCGCACGCAGCCGCGCTATCGCTGACGCAATGTCTTCGCGCGGAAATGCAAGGCAGCGGCGTTCGCGTCGTGAACGCCTTTGCTGGGCCGCTGGAACAGGATTGGCATCGAAGTGTACTGCCACCCAAAGTTACGCAACGCAGGTTGGCGCGGGACATAGTTTCCGGGTTACAGGCCGGTCTTCAGGATATTTATATCGGTGATGTGGCACGCGATGTTCATGAACGCTGGTCGGATGATGCCAAATTACTGGAACTTGAACTGACCGGGGATGGGCAATGAATACTCCAAAAAATACCGGTGACACCAAGATGAGCGGCGCTGCCGATTTGCTGGCCGGACTGGCTGGCGGGTTGGTTGATGGCAGCGTTCGGGTTGTTGATCTTACGCATCGACTGGATCCAGATTTTCCGATTATCGTTCTGCCGCCGGAGTTCGGGCAATGTGCGCCGTTCCGGATGGAGGAAATTTCCCGCTACGATGCGCGTGGTCCCGCTTGGCACTGGCACAATATTTCGCTAGGTGAACACGCCGGAACGCATTTTGATGCACCGATTCACTGGATCAGCGGGCGCGATCAGCCAAACAACACCACCGACACTCTGCCCGTGCAAAAGCTGGTTGGCCATGTGTGCGTGATTGATTGCGAGGCGGAATCCAATGCTGATGAAGATTATGAAATGGGTGTCGCTAAAATTGAGGCTTTTGAAGCAGATCATGGCCGTATTCCGGATCAAAGCTGGGTATTGATGCGGTCTGGATGGTCGGCGCGGCGCGGCGCTGATTATATCAACCTTCGCGACGATGGAGCGCACTCTCCCGGACCTGATTCTGATGCTGTCCGCTTTCTTGTTGAATCGCGCAATATCATCGGTTTTGGAACTGAAACTGTTGGCACTGATAGCGGGCAAGCGGCGCATTCTGACCCGCCCTATCCGGCCCATTTTATTCTGCATGGGGCCAACAGATTCGGGCTGCAATGCCTGACCAATCTAGATCAACTACCACCAACGGGCGCGATTCTGATGGCCGCTCCGTTGAAAATCCGCCAAGGAACTGGCAGCCCGCTTCGCGTTTTGGCCCTGGTGCCTGATAGCTAATGCTTGATGCGTGTTGATCGTCGCTTTAAGGCGCAATTCATAGTGTTACAACTTTGTGCTTGAAAGATGCGAGACAATCCCTGAACGTAATTGATGATGATTTCGTTAATTCACCCAAAGGAGATAGACATGATTAAGAAATTAGTCGCTGCGTCCTCGCTTGCTGCGATGGCACTGACTATGCAGGTCGGTGTCGCGGTTGCCGATGGCCACAAACATGGCGGCACACTGATATGGGCAGTTCAGAATACTCCGCGTCACCTGAACCCTGCGGTTCAGTCTGGCATTGCCACGGGAGAGCCGGGAAATCAGCTTTTCGCCGCCCCGCTTCGTTATGATGAAAATTGGGACCCGCAGCCTTATTTGGCTGAAAGCTGGGATATATCTGCTGATGGATTGACCGTGACCTTGAATTTGGTCAAGGGTGCAAAATTCCATGACGGCGTTCCCATCAAATCATCGGATGTTGCGTTCTCAATCGAGACAGTTAAGGCAAATCATCCGTTTAAGACGATGTTTGCCCCCGTTGATTCCGTTGAGACGCCAGATGACAACACCGCAGTGATCAAGCTGAGCAAGCCGCATCCGGCGTTGTTGCTAGCGATGTCGTCGCAGCTTTTGCCGATCATTCCAGAACATGTTTACGGCGATGGTCAGGATCCAAAGACACACCCCGCAAATTCGGAAAACGTTGTTGGTTCAGGCCCGTTCAAACTGGTTGAGTTCAAGCGTGACCAGCATATCATTCTGGAACGCAATGATGATTTCTTCATTGATGATCGTCCGTTTCTGGACAAGATCGTGATGCGAATCATCAAGGATGGGTCGGCCCGGACAATCGCGCTGGAAAATGGCGAAGTGCATCTAAGTGCCTTTGAGCAAAATCCGCGTGATATCAACCGGTTGAAAAAAGCGGCTGGCATTGTTGCAACGAATGAAGGCTATGCCGCAATCGGCCCGATTGCTTGGCTGGCATTTAACACCGCGTCTGACGGTCCGGCTGGCAATAAAAAAGTCCGTCAGGCGATTGCCTATGCGGTTGATCGTGATTTCATCAATAAGGCCATTATGCTGGGCACATCAACGCCCGCATTGACCGGAATTCATCCGGGCTCACCTTTCTATGAGTCAAATGTTGAGACCTATGATCTTGACCTAGATAAAGCAAATGCGCTGTTGGATGAGGCCGGGTATCCCCGCGGTGATGATGGAATGCGTTTCACCATGGTGCTCGATTATGGATGGGCCGGGATTAAGGCGCAGGCCGAATATCTCAAGCCCCAACTGAAAAAAGTCGGCATCGATGTGGAAATTCGCTCGTCGCCTGATTTCCCAACCTGGGCCAAGCGTGTTGGCGGGCATGATTTTGAAATGTCTTGGGACGTCGTGTTCAACTGGGGTGACCCGGTAATCGGTGTGCATCGCACCTATCAGACCAGTAACATCAAGAAAGGTGTAATCTGGTCGAACACTCAAAGCTATTCCAATGCCCGTGTTGACGAGTTGATGGAAATGGCAGGGAGTGAGACCGATCCGGCAAAACGCAAGGCGCTTTATTCTGAGTTTCAGAAGATCGTCGCCGACGATGTTCCTGTGTACCACGCCTATGCCTTGCCTTATCACACGATCCATTCGGATAAGGTTGGCAATGCACCGCGCGGTATCTGGGCAACTGTGTCGCCACTTGATCGTGTCTACTTAAAGTAGTGTCAAAATAGTGTCTATTTAGGGTAGGCACTCGCTGACATAAACATTATCACCCGTGTGCTGCGCGTTGCGGTGCACGGGTGTCATTCACTTTTATATGATTTTTTAAGTTTTGGTCTGGTTTGATAACGGGCCGCAACGATTAGGGTTTTAGGAGGAAAATAGCGTTGGCGTTCCTAAAGCAAACAGCTACTCGACTTGCTTATGCATTTGCATTGCTGGTTGCGGTGGTGGTGTTGAATTTTATCCTAATTCACATCGCGCCAGGTGACATTGCCGATACGATCGCCGGTGATATGGGAGGAGCCAGCGAGTCCATGATGGCGCAAATTCGCGCTGATTATGGGTTGGATAAACCGTTCATCGTTCAGTTGGGGCTTTATCTTGGCAATGTTTTGCAGTTGGATTTCGGCTATAGCTTTTACTTTAACACCCCCGTTACTACTCTGATTATGGAACGCCTGCCAGCCACGCTGCTTTTGGTTTTTGTAGCGCAGATTTTTGCTCTGGTGATTGGCGTTATTCTTGGTGTGATTTCGGCGCGCCGTCCAAATGGGTTGCTCAGTCATTTTGTAACATTGCTGGCTTTGTTCGGTTATTCAGCTCCGGTGTTCTGGACTGGCATCATGCTGTTGATCGGACTTTCGCTTCTGTTACCGTTGTTTCCGGTGGCTGGAATGATCGATGTAACGCTGCTGGATGCGCCGTTATGGCGGCAATATTTGGATGTTGCGCATCACCTGTTTTTACCGGCTTTGACACTGGCATCAGTCTTTCTCGCGCTCTATAGCCGATTATGCCGGGCCAGTATGCTGGAAGTACTGGGGGCGGATTATATTCGAACAGCGCGCGCCAAAGGATTGTCAGAGCGCGATATCGTCTATCGTCATGCGCTGAAGAATTCGCTGGGTCCGGTAATCACGCTGGCAGGGCTGCAATTCTCTGCTGTGGTGTCAGGAGCGGTTTTGGTCGAAACCGTTTTTAGCTGGCCCGGACTTGGCACTTTGGCGTTGCAGTCGATTTTGGCGCGCGATACGCCAACGATTATCGGCATTTTATTTTTCTCGGCATTGGTGGTGATTATCGGCAATTTGCTGACTGACCTTGCCTTGCGGCTGATTGATCCCCGGATCAGGTCTGGAGGCGGATGATGGCTGGTCAAGGTAAACCTGCGGGTCCGTCTTCGCGTCATCCGATGTTGGAAATTCTGGTGATGTTCGCTGGTAACCGGGCGGCGGTTGCTGCAAGCATTGTTTTATTTACGATTGTTCTGGCTGCAATTTTCGGGCCCATGCTTTATCCAACTGACCCGTTTGAAATGGTCTGGATGCCTTTTTCCCCACCCGGGGCCGACGGTTTTATCCTGGGTACGGACTATCTTGGCCGTGATCTTGTGGCGGGACTTTTACATGGTGGACGCGTTAGCATAACGATCGGGCTTGTCGCCGCCTTGATGAGTGTTTTTATTGGCATTACATTTGGCGCACTGGCCGGATATTACCGCGGCTATGTCGAAGAAGTGCTAATGCGCATAACCGAGTTTTTTCAGGTGTTGCCGACATTGCTATTTTCGATGGTGATCGTGGCGTTGTTTGGTGCCTCGCTGCAAGTCATCACTTTTGCCATAGGCATTGTCAGCTGGACGGCAGTGGCACGGATTACGCGCGGTGAGTTTCTGCGTATTCGCGAATTGGAATATGTAACTGCCTCACGCGCGGCGGGGGCCAGCAATATGGTGCTTATCACCCGGGTGATTCTGCCGAACGCGCTGCCACCAATCATCGTGCAGGCGGCGCTTATGGTGGGTTCGGCCATTTTGTTTGAGGCCGGACTTGCCTTTTTAGGGCTGAGTGATCCGAATGTGGTTAGCTGGGGTCAGATCATTGGTTCCAACCGTCCCTACATTCTGGATGCCAGCTTTACCGTTACTGTTCCGGGGCTGGCAATTTTCGTCACAGTGCTTTCGATTTCGCTGATTGGTGACGGGTTGAATGACGCGCTGAACCCGAAATTGCGGCAGAGGTAGGGTGATGACAGAACCACTTCTTGACGTTCGCAATCTGAGTGTTCAGTTCACCACCCGAAATGGGCGGGTGACTGTTCTTGATGATATTTCCTTTTCGCTGGAGCGCGGTGAACGGATCAGCTTTGTGGGCGAATCCGGGTGCGGCAAATCAATGACAGCGCTGGCGCTGATGGGGCTGTTGCCAGCAATGGGGAAGGTCACCGGCGGTGAGGTTAGGTTCAAAGGTGAGGAGCTGACAACGGCGTCGGAAAGCCGGATGCGGCTGCTTCGCGGCAATGAAATCTCGATGATTTTTCAGGAACCGATGACATCGCTCAATCCGGTTTTTACAATTGGCCGGCAGATTGCCGAGGTCCTGCAGCTTCATCGGGGGCTGGATGGCAAGGCGGCAATGGCGCGCGCGGTTGATCTGCTGGAGGCGGTCCGGATTCCAAATGCCGCGTCCAGAATTAAGGACTATCCGCATCAGCTTTCGGGCGGGCAACGCCAGCGGGTAATGATTGCTATTGCGTTAGCCTGCGAGCCTGAGATTCTGATTGCTGATGAGCCGACAACCGCGCTGGACGTAACCGTGCAGGCTGAAATCTTTGCGCTGCTTCGTGATCTGGGGGCAAAGCTGGAAACGGCAATCATTCTGATCACCCATGATATGGGCGCGGTTGCACAAATGTCGGAACGTATGCTGGTGATGTATGCTGGAAGGCGCGTTGAAGAAGGCCGCGTTGCAGATGTGATCAGCCGGCCCGCGCACCCCTACACAAAGGGTCTGATTTCGTGTGTTCCACATATCACTAATTCTGTGGGTATGCGCGCAGAAAACCTGCCTGAAATCGAAGGGATCGTTCCACCGATCACCAGTTTTGGTCGCGATGAATGCCTGTTCGCGCCGCGCTGTAATCGGGCGGAGGAGGGGTGTTTTGCGGCCAAGCCGAAAAATGCATCTATGGCAAATCAGGACAGGCACTATGTTGCCTGCTGGCATCCGAATGAGTGATCAATTGTGGCAAAAAACTAAAACCAAAGAACAGGATTGCAATCTGGGGCGAATGAGATGACGGCTGATATTGCACTTTCGGTTGAGAATTTGAGCGTGTCGTTTCCGATGCGGGGGCGCGATCCGGCTGGCAAGAAGCGCGCGCTTTTGGCCGTTGATAATGTCAGTTTTTCAATCCAGCGTGGCCGCACGCTTGGTATTGTTGGCGAGTCTGGCTCTGGCAAAACAACGGCGGCGATGGCACTGGCCCGGCTGGTTCCTAAACTTGGCGGGCAGATATCCATTGACGGGATTGATTTTGGCGCGCTCGACGCTGCAGAACTCCGCCGCGCCCGTCAGCGTGTTCAGATTATTTTTCAAGATCCTTATTCGGCGTTGAACCCGCGTCTTCGCGCTGGCGAGATTGTCCGCGAACCTCTGATTTATGCCGGAACGACTAGCCGGGCCGAACAGGATGAAATTATTGATGAGCTGTTTGAGGCGGTAGGACTGCGCCCAGAACAAAAGACATTGTTTCCGCATCAGTTTTCGGGTGGTCAGCGTCAGCGGATTGGCATTGCCCGCGCGCTGTCGACGCGACCGTCGCTGATCATCTGTGATGAACCAGTATCAGCGCTAGATGTGGCGGTTCAGTCCCAAATCCTGAACCTGTTGAAATCACTTCAGAAGAAATTTTCGCTGACCTATCTGTTCATCAGCCATGATCTGGGGGTAATTCAGCATATGTGTGACGACATCGCGGTCATGTATATGGGCCAGTTTATGGAATATGCTGACCGCGATAGTTTTTTTGCTGCCCCGCGCCACCCCTATAGCCGGGCGTTATTGGTGGCGGTACCAACGATTAAAGTTGGCGCTGCGCCCGGAAATATCCATCTCGTTGAAGGGGCAATTCCTGACCTGACTCAAGAGCAAACAGGATGTCGTTTTGCCTCTCGCTGCCCGCATAGCGAGGCAAAATGCGGTGATGGTGTTCCACAATTAATGGCGGCCGGCCTGCATAAATCAGTGCCATTGGGCGGGCTTCATCGGTTTGCCTGTCACCGGATGGATGACTTGCCAAGCTGAAATCCTAGCTTGATTAGCGCTGCTTGAACGCTGTCCAGTGCGCCCGACGAAATCAACACAAGATTAGTTCGCCTGTTTTCTTTCTTGTCATCAGATTTCGGGATCGCGTTCGGCGTAACATCGATCAGGCGGCCGGTCTGTTGCCAGATGGCGGGGCCGTCGACAAAATTCACAAATCCTTTGGCGCGCAGAATATCACGGCTGAATTTCCGGCAAATATCAGTAAATGCCGCGCGGTCAATGGGGGTGTTTGCGTGCCGGGTAATTGTCTCAAACGCCGAATGAAGCTGACTGCCAACATGGGAATGCGCTTTGGACCCAACGGATTTAAGAGAGGGTGGTAATGCCGGTTGCGGGGTATTAATCGTTGCGCCCAGTACCATCTCAATGATTGCTGGATGGTCAGCCCGCGCCGCCAAAATTGGAGCGTCTGCTTGATTTTCGGCCAGCCAGTCATGGCAAAATCGGGTTTCCTGATCACTGGCAATATCGGTCTTTGTTAGCAAAAACAGATCGGCGCTTTCCATCTGCGCGGTGATCGTTTCGGCAAGGCGTGCATTGTTAATCTGAGACGTCAGATTAACCGCATCGACTAACACGAGAGTCAATCCGGGTTTGAGTTCGGCATCAATGCGGGCAAAATCCATGATCCTGCCGGGATAGGAAACACCACTTGCCTCAATCAGAATATGATCAATGACATCGCGGAACTGCATCAAGGATACCATGGCATCAACAAGGCCGCCTGCCAGCGAACAGCAAATACAGCCATTCGCCAGTTGCATTACCTTGCTATTTTGATTGAGGATCAAATCCTGATCAATATTGAGGCTGCCGAAATCATTCACCAACACAGCAAAGCGTACCTCGCTCTGCTCCAGCAAAATGCGGTTGATCAATGTTGTTTTCCCGGCCCCTAAAAAGCCGCCAACAACGGTAAATAATATCCGATTATCACTATGATCATTGGCCATGACCGGCCCGATCAGTCTTGACGCTTGGCGGCTTTATGCGGAGTGCCACCAGAAATGGTGCCCCATACCCTAACATCTCGAATGGCTTGGGGATCGACGGTCAGCGGGTTATCTTCCAGAACCGCAAAATCGGCATATTTACCGGGCTCAATGCTGCCAATCAGATGGTCCATGCGAAGCGTATAAGCAGCCCCAAGCGTAACGGCGTGAAGAGCGGCTTGGGCGCTGATTCTTTCCTCCGGGCCAAGCAACGCACCGGTTCGGGTCAGCCGGTTAACGGCGCACCATGCGGTGAAAAGCGGTGCCATCGGCGTAACCGGAGCATCGGAATGAATGGCAAACGGAACCTGCTCACGCATCGCCGTGGCACAGGCATCCATCCGCCGAGCGCGGTCCGGCCCCATGGTAATCGCGGCGTGCTGATCGCCCCAGTGATAGATGTGATTGGCGAATAGATTGACGCAAACGCCAAGCTTATGCATGCGGCGGAACTGGCTGGCATCGGCCATCTGACAATGCTGAAGCGTGTGCCGGTGATCGGGGCGAAAATGCTCAAGTTGGGCAGCCTCAATCGCGTCTAGCATCACTTCTGATGCCTCATCACCGTTGGTGTGAATATGCAGGTGCAGTCCCTCCTTGTGGTAATGCAGGACTAGGGCGGTGAGTTGCTCCGGGTCCATGTTCCACAGCCCATTCGGTTTGCCATTATAATAGCCCGGCCATTTCAAGCGTCCGGTAAATCCCTGAATTGAGCCATCGGTCATCACCTTGCACAATCCGTAATGAAGCCGGTCATTATTATCTGCCATCGCGCGGCGCAATGTGGCAACACCTTCATCAAAACCTTCGTCCAGCGTACTCATCGCTGGCATTAGTCGTAGCGCATAGCCCGGCTTCTGGCTGGCGTCGCGATAGGCTTGCAGTGATTCCTCATTCAAGGTGGCGAATAGATCGGTTGCAGTTGTGACCCCGCAATTCACTGCGGAATCGGCGTAACGCAGCAAGGATGGAAGGCGAATGCCGCCAAAAAACGGATTGCCGGTCTGCTTATAGGCCATATATTTGGCCGCCATTTCCATCAGCTCGCCGGTTGGTTTTCCGGCATCATCCTTCAGTACACCATAGATGTTGGTATCAGGCGAAATTCCTGCCATTTCCAGAATGACGCTGTTGACGTTTAACAAATGGCCGTTGGAATGCAGAACCATGACCGGGCGCGTTTGCGACACCTGATCCAGATGAGTGACAGACATACGCCCGCCATCGAAATAGATCGGATCAAATCCCCATGAGAATAGCGGCGTTGTCCTGTCGGGCATTTCGGCTTCGGCGCGTTTCAAGGCGTTGACAACATCATCCAGTGTTTTCAGACCACCCCAGCGGTTGCCGTCAGGATCCCAACGGTCCTCGAAACCAACATATGGATAGTCCCAAACGCCGCCTTCCAGCGCATGCGCATGGCCTTCAACAAAGCCGGGCATCAAAACCTTATCTGCGAAATCCTCATTCAGGGTATAGGGTCCCCACCCGGCCATTTCATCCAGACCGCCTGCACCAAGAATGCGGCCATCTCTTATCGCAACATGGGTTGCACTAGGGCGGGACGCGTTCATCGTAATGATTTCGCGGGCGGCAAAGACTATGGTGTCTGACATTCGGCAATTCCCCTTTTAAAGCGTTGAGGAAACGCTTTTGCCAAGCAATGCTAACTCATGTTTGGATGGCGGCAAAGCCAAATGAGACGGGCCTTAAGTCAAAGGAAAGGGCCCTAACGATTGGCGTAGGTAAAATCGTCAATATTATGATTGGGGGTGCGTCCGGCGATAATGTCGGAGATGATCGCCGCGCTGCCGCAGGACATCGTCCAGCCAAGATACCCATGCCCGACATTCAGCCACAGATTATCGATCGGCGATTTGTCGATGATTGGCCGCCCACTGGGTGTCATCGGGCGCAGGCCAACCCAATATTTTGGATCGGAAAAATCGGCGCAATGTCCAAACATACGGCGTGCCTTGTCCAGTAATGGCTTAAAATCTGCTGCGGTGTAGTCGCGATCAAACCCGCGGATTTCGGCGCCCGTGGTCAGTCGCAACCGGTCCCCCATCGGACAATAGGCAACCATGTTTTCAGAATCGAGGCCGCCCATTCTAGGAGCCGCTTGTCTGTCAGTGATGGGCACGGTCAGCGAATAGCCGCGTGCCGGATAAATGGGAAGATCAATACCCAGCCGGCGCACCAGATCAGGGCTGCGCACGCCAAGACATCATACAAAATCATCGGCCGTAAAATCGCCCTTGTCGCTCTGCACCCGCACCACCTTATTTTCCTTGGTGATCAGGCGTTGGATACGCGTATTATAGTGAAATTTGACCCCCACCTTTCTGGCAGCGTCAGCCAGTGCGCGCGTGAATAGATGGGCATCTCCACTTTCATCGGTTGGCACATAAAGCGCCCCGGCGCATTGCGGCGCAATGGTGGCAAGCCCCGGATCAAGCCTAACCATCTCTTCGGTGTTTATGGCGGTGGCCGCCATTCCCTGATCGCGAAGGTGCTGCGCCCCGTTTGAGTCAGCGTCAAGGGCCGCCTTACTGCGATGGAGATACATCAGCCCGCTGGTCTTTCCGTCATATTTAACGCCCGACTGACGGGTAATCGCATTTAGATGAAGCTGAGAAAAGCGACAAAGATCGGTCATCGCTATCGAATTTTTCTGGTGTTTGGTAGAGGTGCATTGCCCTAGAAATTGCAGCATCCACTTCCATTGGCGCCATGATGGCTGCAGCGTAATCCTAATCCCCGCATCCTTACGCCACAGCGATTTCAGCAGCATCAAAGGTGCTTTCGGCGATGCCCATGTTGAAGAATGACCGGGGGTGACAAGGCCGGCATTGGCAAAGCTAGTCATCATCGCCGCGCCGTCTTCAGCATCAATGACCGTAACATTATGCCCATCAATGGCCAGCTTATAGGCGGTTGTCACGCCAACAACGCCAGCCCCAAGAACGATAATTTGCTTTGCCGTATCTGCCATCAGTTTAGCGCGCGGCAATTATGCCGATTTCAACGGTGGAGTCGGGTGTGGCCAGCCGGGGAGATTCAACACAAGCACGGCAGGGCGCATTACCACCGCCTGACCAAGCATCCCAGACAGCGTTCATTTCGGCAAAATCATCCATGCTGCACAACCAGATTGTGGCGCTCAGTGCTTTTGATTTATCGGTTCCAGCTTCAGCAAGCAGCCCGTCGATCTGGCCTAGAATGGCCTTGGTCTGATCGGCAACAGATGCGCCTGGCGCGCTAAGAGCAACCTGACCTGCCAAATAGACAGTATCGCCATGGATGACCAACTGGCTCATCCTCTCATTGGTGTGAAAACGCTGGATGCTCATCGAATCTCTCCCAAAAAATTTAAGGCTGAATGCCTGCAAAAATATATATGATCAAGTTTAATGCAGAACACCCAATTTCGTCCAGTGAAGGCTAGTCATTATCGTTCAGCCCAGCTCCGGCTCCGGCTAGCCGCGATGCACTGCTCGCGGGTGCATATGTGTGATGGGCAAATTGGGTCAGCTGTTCAACGCAGCAGGCGAAGTGATCTTCCAGCCGCGGGGGTTCTTCAAGACGGGGGTGTGCCGATTTGCCGATTACGTGGTGCGGGGTTTTGGCTAGGCGGATCTGGCAAAAGGCGGCGGCACTAAGGTTTGATATTCCTTCAGGATCAAATGGCGTCGTTTGGGACAGGTCTTTTTCCAGACTCATTTCTGCACTGGTGCCGGCCTGAAGAATAAAATGACCCTGCCTCGCCGGTGGAGCGGGCTGCAATGTCGCCACAAAAGGCAGCAAAAGGAGGGGCATTCGCACCTGACCAAGTCCCACCACCTGATCCATCTGGTCTGGCAGCGGGGCGATCCCGTCGCTGATCACACTTCCCGTCATTAGCGGGCAAGCGGCTTCAGCCTCGCGGTGCAAAACCGAAACGCCTGATGCGGCGTATTGGTCCTGATTTTTGGAAAAGGCTGATGGAGCAGGCTTGGCCTGGCGGGTGTGCCAGCTTAGATAGCTGCAAAGCGCTGCTGCTCCAGCAAAACCATGTTCGTGAAGCCAAATAACGGCTGTGGCGGCTTCCTCAGCAAGGCCCCAGGAAAAACCGGCACCGCGCGTCGCCTTTAACGCCAATGCGCCGGTTTCGCCCAGCGACCAACTCATCCGCTAGCACAATCGGCACTGAGTGCCGGATAAACCATGTCATCAGGATCACAGTCAGCCAGCTCATGGGGATAAGGCGCACCCTGATACATGGTGATGCGAAGCCAGCGATCAGAACGCGGGTCAAACTTCGTTGCCCCGAAAAAGGACAGCTTACAGCGCAAAAGATCGATTGGAACCATCTCTGCAGCAATCGTGTTATCGCGAATTTCAGCGTATTCATAGGCGTCAACCAGTTGCAGTCGCCTTGCGATGTGCCGATGCTGGGGGTGTTGTAGTAAAAACTCACCAAGCGAAGATGTTTGATCAAACGCGGCAAGGTCACGGTGCATTCGGGCAGCATCCCGACCCGGGCTTAAGGGTTGTTCATACGGCTCCAACAGCTCTTCGAACCTTTCACCAAGGCGCGGTTCCAGCTTTTCTTCCGAGACATACCAGACGCGTGCTTGCTGGGCATCATCGTCAAAATCGATGCCCGCGGTCCAGTCATATTGCGTTAGAAGCATTTCCAGTGCCGCGCCAACAGACCGGCGGCCATCAATGCGGTATGGCATTGTCTAGTCAGCTGACATTGTTGCAGCCAGATCGTCAATTAACGTGCCATATGGCTCCATCATCAAGGATACCAGCGCCTCTTGACCTTCAAGGGAAAGCTGCGCCTCGGCCCAGCGATAAAGGGTATTCCAAGGGAAATTATTCGCCGAAGTAATGTCCCTTAAGAGGGCATCAGACTTGGCAACTATCTTGTCGAAATCTTGTTGCAAAGCGGTGATTTTTTCCGTCTGGCGTTGATCGGCCACCTCCCAGTCATAGGCGTTCTGTCGGGCCCGGCGTGCCAGCTGGCAGAAATGCGCAATGGCAGTATCATCGGCGCTATCCAGTGCGCGAAGGCGGGCAAGCGCGGTCTCGCGTGCGACCATCCATTTATGGATCAGGCGTGGGTGATTAATTAGGAAAGGTGCCATGCCAAGGCCGGTTGAATTGCCAACACCCAGTCCGCGGCTAAGGGCCGGGTCCAACTGAACGGCCGTTTTAGGGGCGGCAACACGCGCCATATGTTCCACAAGGTCGATGGAAAAAGTACGAATGAGCCAGACAGCCAGCATCTCCGGCTGAAACGATCCGGTGAATTCAGGCCGGTCTTACCAGCCGGTGCGGTCAGCGGCGCCAAATTTGCCAGCCCCGTATACCGCTGTCGTTCGCAGCAAATACCCAACCGAAGCCAGCATATCTGCATCGGGTTGCTGGCCAGCGCTCAATCGTTCTGCCACATGAGCAAACAGGCGGACAGATTTATTGGCGCGTGACAACACCATTTCATTTCCAGAAATTCGGCCTGCTTCCTGTTTTGGTACATTTTGGGAAAGGCGGGAAATTTGGTCGTTATCAACCTCGCCATCGCACAGGGTAAAAGTGGTGTCCCATGCCTCGGCAATAACCCGGTCCGAGCGTTGATCATCATCCAGCTCATGGGCAAAGGCGACCAGCGTGTAAGTTGATTGCGGCCCTCGTACCCGGTAAGCGGCAACACCGACGCCTTTTTTATTAATATCGAAAACCGGCCGGTCAAACTGCCAGTTCTGTGATTTCAGGCGGCGTAGCAGCACGCGCATAAAGCTCAAACGGCTTTGATGAAATGATCCCATTCGGGCAAGGCGCATCACTTGTGATGCTGGACGAAGATCAACCATGGGAATGTTTCCGGCTGAGCTAGCAGTGCTAATTGAGTTACCGCTTTTGGCAGAGTCGTTCAATTTCTGGGTGTTGTGTCCTGCATTATTCATTTCTGCTGCTCGCCTTTATTGCCGACAGGCCATCTTATTTCGTGGGGCTGAAATTGGCGTCAAAAAACGACAGCCAGTTCTCACCCATAATGCCAGCGACTTCGGCTTCTGCAAAGCCTTGTTGGCGTAGACCTTGGGTAAGAATACTAAAATGTCTGTTATCCTGAAACCAGTCCGGCATTGGCGGAAAACCAGCTTGCGACGCGTTGCCTTCGCCGTAATCAATTTCCTTGGTCCAGCGGCCAACGCGCATCCACTCGACAACAGAATCGGGCTGGTCCTGACATAGGTCAGTCCCGATGCCAATTTGATCTGGCCCCATCAATTCGGCGGTGCGCGCAATCATTTCGCAAAAGCTGGCAAGGGTGCAGTCGGACTTGTCTTTCAGATGGTGCGGATAAAGTGAAAATCCCAGCATGCCACCACTTTCCCCAAGGGCACGAAGCACTGCATCAGACTTATTACGGCGCGCGGCGTGCCAGAAAGCTGGATTGGCGTGGGTAATGGCAATTGGCCGGCTGGAAACCTCAATGGCGTCCAGCGTTGATCGTTCCGCCGAATGACTCATATCAATCACCAGCCCGACGCGGTTCATTTCGGCAATCACCGCTTTGCCCATGCTGGTGATGCCGGTGTCCTCAGCCTCATAACACCCGGTCGCCAACAGGGATTGGTTGTTATAGGTCAGCTGCATAAAGCGCGCGCCAAGCGTATGGCAGATTTCAACCAGCCCGATATCATCTTCAATCGGAGACGGATTTTGAAAGCCGAAAAAGATTGCCGTGCGACCCTCAGTGCGGGCCCGGCGCACATCATCGCCCGTTCGGCCTTGAAAAATCAACTCGGGAAAACGTTCAAACCAGCGATTCCATGCCTCAATATTGGCGACCATCTCACGGAAATTCTCGTGATAGGTGATTGTAACATGCACCGCATCGACGCTGCCTTCACGCATTTGGCGAAAAATCTTTTCCGACCAGTTGCAATATTGAAGCGCATCAATGACGTGCATCTTCGTCTCCTATCGCGCCGGGCCTGATGAGATATATGCTGTTTTCACACTGGTAAAGAAATCCACCGCATATTGTCCCTGTTCGCGCGGCCCGAATGAGCTGTCACCCCGTCCGCCAAACGGAACATGATAATCGGTTCCAGCCGTTGCCAGATTGACCATGACACATCCGGTTTCGGCACGGCGGCGGAAATCGCTAGCGCGTGCCAGTGATGTTGTCATGATGCCAGCCGTCAGGCCGAACTTGGTGTCGTTCACCAGATGCAGCGCCTCATCATATGATCCGGCGCGGATTATACAGGCAATTGGAGCGAACATCTCTTCGGTGTTGATGCGCCAGTCATTGCTGGTTCCGGCAATCACTGACGGTGCCATGTAATAGCCATCATGCTCTAGCGTCAGGCGATCACCGCCGCATAGAACCTCGCCGCCTTCGGTTTTTGCCAGCGCGATGTAATCCAGATTTTCGGCCAACTGACCGTCGCTGACAACTGGTCCGATTTGCGTTCCCTCAGCCAACGCGTGCCCGACCTTCATCACTTTGGTTGCGGCTACCAGCTTTTCAACGAATTCATCATGCACTGCGTCATGTACGATTAGCCGCGAAGAGGCGGTACATTTCTGGCCGGTTCCCCCAAACGCGCCATTGGCAGCACAGGCAACAGCCAGATCCATATTGGCGTCATCCATAATTGCCAGCGCGTTCTTTGAACCCATCTCCATCTGCATGCGGGTCATGTTTTGGATCGCTCCGGCGGCAATGTTGCGGCCTGTTTCAACCGATCCGGTAAAGGTTATCGCGTCGATATCCGGGCTTTGCACCAGCGCATCGCCAATACTGCTACCAGCACCCATAACCAGATTGAACAGTCCGGTAGGAAGGCTGGTCTTGGCGATAATCTGGGCAAGAGCAACCGCCGAGGCAGGCACCAGATTGGCGGGTTTCCAGATAACCGCGTTGCCGAAGGCCAGCGCCGGAGCAATTTTCCAGACGGCAGTTGCGGTCGGAAAATTCCACGGGCTGATTACCGCAACAACGCCGACCGGATCACGCCGGACGTCAATTTCGATATCGGGGCGAACCGAATCGGCATTATCACCAATCTGGCGCAGCACCTCGGCAGCATAATAGGTGAAAAACTGTCCGGCCCGGTAAACCTCACCACGGCCCTCGGCGCGCGGTTTGCCTTCTTCACGGCTGAGTAATTCGCCAAGTTCATCGGCGCGCGCCATCAGCTCATTGCCAATTTCCATCAACGCAGTCTGACGCGCCTCAAGTCCGGTTGCCGCCCAGATTTTCTGCGCAGATTTTGCCGCATCCAGCGCGGTGCCAAGTTGGACTCTGTCTGCCTGTGTATAGATGCCGACAAGGTCGGTGATGTCCGAAGGGCTGCGGTTTTCAATGCTGGAGGGTCCTTCGATCCACTCACCAGCGATAAAATTTTTGTGCATCTGGCAGAATCTCCGAATTAGCTAAAGGGTGGTGGCGGCCCAAATATCGGCAGCCTAATTAACAGCAATCTACCTAATTAACAGTGATCTACCCAATGACCAGTAATCTAACGGTCACTTTGTAGATCGTAGCGAACCAGCGCCTTGAACACCGACTTCATGGAAATCGTGCCGA
>JAACDV010000086.1 GCA_009936825.1 Bacteroidota bacterium
ACTGAAACCGGTCAATCTCGGCCCGCTTGATAGCGGTGTAGCTATCGATAAAAATTTCGCCAAACGATTTTCGAACAAAGGTATCCGTTGCTGCAATCTGCAACGCATCATCCAGCGTTGCAGGCAATTTTGCCAAGTCGGTGGCATAGGCATCGGGCGATGCGGGGGGTAGGTCGGGCTGGCACCGCATTCCGTCAAACCCGGCAAACATCTGGCTGGCCAAATAAAGATAGGGGTTCGCCGCTGGCTCGCCGCCGCGATTTTCAATCCGGCTGGCGCGGTTCCCTTCATTGCACAGCACGCGAAGCAAGGCCCCACGCCCATCATGGTTCCAACTGACCCGTTCCGGGGCCAGCGAATGCGCCTTATAGCGTTTATAGCCGGTGATTGTTGGCACTGCGAACAGGGTCATCGCGGGAGCGTGCGCTATCAATCCGGCAAGCCAGTTTCTGGCAAGCGGTGTCAAAGTATCATCGCTTGCCGGCGTGAACAGATTAGCACCGGACAGATCACTTACCGACTGATGAAGATGCCAGCCGCTGGCAAAGCTGCCGTCAATAGCAGGGCGGCACATAAAGCTGATATGATAGCCGCGACGGGCCAGAACTTGGCGCAGCGCAGAACGTAGCAGAACCATATCATCACCCGCGGCAATGCCGGGCCGTGCGGCGCATGTGAATTCAATCTGACTTGGACCAAATTCGATCTCAAGTGAGCGCAGCGGAATATCCAGATCACGGCAAGTGGTCTGGATTATTGTGGCGATTGGCTCCATCACATCGGCGTAATGTTCGGTCAGCAGCGCATAGCCCTTATTCATCAAGGTGACTTCGGGGGGCGCGCCGGGAGGACCAATTTGATCGGCGGTTATCGGTGTATCAACCATCTGGTAGACATGCGCCTCAATTGCGAGCCCAGCATGAAAAGCCAGTTTCTGGCCGGCCATTGCGGTGGCGGCACGGCGTGCAATTCTGCGCGTATCAAGCGGTGATGCGCTGCCGTCCTTATGATAGATGTTGGCCTGAATCCATGCGGTGTTATCTAGCCATGGCAAAAGTTTGAATCGATCCGGATCAGGCATCAAAATAATATCGCCAATGCCGGCCATTCCGGCCAGTCCGGTTGTCTCATTCGCCCAGACAGGCATCACGGTGCGGTGTGATAAATCCTTTAGCAACAGGCTGGAGGGGGCCGTCATGCCAGATTCAAACAGCGTTTCGATCTGCTCAGCGGTAAAGGACTTGCCGCGGATTATACCATGCTGATCGGCAAATCCAATGCGCACGGTCTCAATCTTGTCGGTGCGCACCTGCTTGATGATGCCGGCAATTTTTTCGCGCTGCTCGGCAGAATAAATACCGTATCTAGTTGCAAACCCAGTCATGTCTTACCACTTCGCCTTGGTGCGGCATTGGTGATACTCATCTAGCCATTCGTCGCGGTCGCACCCTTGGGGCATGATGCTGTCCATCCATTCAGGGCCAAGCGGCTGGCCGGTCTCGGCGCGGTGAATTGGCAGCGTGCTGGCATCGCCGTCGTTGGTAGCAGTGTCGATTGAGCGCAGTAGCATGGCGCGATACCGGCTGATGGCAACATCCGAGCCAACCAAATTTTCACGGCTGCGATCGGTGATCGTTCCGGGCGATTCAACTGCCCATTGATCGTGGACATTAATGTCCAGACCCATACCGGTATAGGTGACGCCTTCCTGTTCAGCCGGGTCATATCCCCATTGGTTAAAGGCCCCGACGCGCGGTTTATATTCGGGAAGTTCATACAGCTCTAGTCGTTGCTGGCGCATTAAATCTTTGTCAACCGGCGCGTCATAGCTGGTGAATTGTGCATACCAATAACAACTCTCATCATCGACCGGCACATGCCATTGGGTGATGACCATGGTTTTACTCATCGGAATAACGATGGCATTCGGAAATAACAGATTGGTCACCCGCACATGATCTTTGGCCTCGCTAATATGGCGGCGGGCTTCAATCTGCAATCCAAAATCCGCCCGGGTAACGGCGATGGTGGGCGACGGAAAATTACGCATGATCCAGGTTAGCGGAATGTCCTCATCACCGGTTCCGGCGCGGAACTGCTTGCCGTAGGAATCGTCGGTGTCATCATCATCAAGATATCGGTGTAAAAAGGATGCGTGCGCGGGATCAATGCCAACCTCAACCGCTTGAAGATAGTTACAGTCAAGAAACCCCTTAAAGGCGAAAACATGGCTGTCTGGTGCATCAAGGCAGTCAATCGAGGGCAAAGGGGGTGGATCGCCCGCACCAAGATATCCAAAAATAATGCCATTACGCTCAACACACGGATAGCTGGCTTGCCCGAAATGCCGCTCAAAATTATTTGCGGGCTGCTCGCCGGGTTGCTCAAGACAGGTTCCATCGGCGGCGAACAACCATCCGTGGAAGGGGCAGCGCAGCCCGTTATTCTCCAGCCGACCATAGCATAAATCCGCTTGGCGGTGCGGGCAATGCCGGTCCATTAACCCCAACGCGCCATCGCCGGAGCGAAACAGTACCAGATCTTCGCTGAAAATGCGGACCGGAACGACGGGCCGATTTTTATTCAGCTCATCTGTCAGCGCAATCGGCTGCCAATACATCCGCATCAGCTGGCCGCATCCAGTGCCGGGCGCTGTTTGTGTAAGTTTATCGTTGATATCTTTTGCAAGCATTTGAACGCATCCTAAAATCAAAGCATCTTAAAATCAAAGAGGACTCTATTTGGCGAATCTGACCATGGCGTTGGCCTTACAGAACAGCTAATATACATGACGCGGTGTAATCGCCGCTGGAAAATTAAGTCTAACAGCAATTCGGCAAGCTTCAATTGAACAAGTGAGTTGAACAGGTGAAAATTTACCAATAGGCGATCACCGAGCGCGCAAATAGTTGGGATATGCGGTAGACGAACACTCGCGGCTGGAAAAAAGGGTTGAGCATTCTTATGGTGATTCGAACTGAAGTTCATGGCACTGCCGGGGTTGTTTTTATTGACCGGCCGCCGGTCAACGCTATCAACGGCGAAGTGCGAAGCGGAATCGTGGACGCGATCACTACGCTAAATGCGGGTCTAAATAAGGAACCAAATTCAGCGCCCATTGATCGTATTGTATTATGCGGGGCGAATAGCATTTTTGCTGCGGGTGCTGATGCCGGTGAATTTAATCTTCCGCCGATAGAACCCGGCCTTCCTGAAGTCGTTGCCACTATTGAAAATTCGGCGCTTCCGGTTATCGCTGCTATTAGAGGCGCATGTCTTGGCGGCGGTCTTGAATTGGCGCTTGGTTGCCGTGCGCGCATTGCTGATACGAAGGCCCAACTGGGCCTCCCCGAAGTTATTCTGGGCGTTGTTCCGGGGTCTGGTGGAACCCAACGCCTACCGCGGCTAATCGGCATCAAAGCGGCGCTTTCGATGGTTCCCGAAGGCCGTGCAGTGAACCCTACCGAAGCATTGAAGATCGGGCTTATTGACGCCATTGAGAATGACCCACTGGCGGCGGCATTGACGCTTGATCTTGCTACATTCAAGGCGCGTCCACCAATCTCTGCCATGGCGATTGACGAATTGCCAGCCGATGAGTTGTCAGCCGCATTTGCCTCGGCGTGTGAGAAAGTTTCAAAAAAGCTGCGGGGCCAGCGCGCGCCGGTTGAGGCAATAGGGCTTCTTGAACGCGCCGTTAGTGCTGATTTTGTGACCGGAACTACCGCCGAACGCGCCATGTTTCTTGAGCTTCGCGGAACGGTTGAATGTGCCGCGTTGCGCCATGTATTTTTCGCCGAACGCGGCGCGCGTGTCCCGTATGATTTGAAAACTACTAGCCCTGCATCCCTAGATCATAGCGTTGTGGTTGGCGGCGGTACTATGGGGGCGGGCATTGCCTATGCGATGGCGCAATCGGGATCATCGGTAACATTGGTTGAGCGCGATGACGGCGCGGTTTCCGTGGCCCGGGACCGTGTGGCGGGGCTATTTTCGGCAGCGGTTAAACGCGGATTAATGACGGCGGATAAAGCCGAGGCTGGACTTGCCGCGATGAATTTTCAGGCGGGCTATGAAGGTCTGGCGCATGCAGGGCTTGCCATTGAAGCAGTGTTTGAAGATATGGACGTCAAGCGTCAGGTGCTGACCGCGCTGGATAAGATGATGCCGAACGCGGTGTTGGCCAGCAACACCTCTTATCTCGATATTGATGCGATGGCGGGCTGGCTCACCGATCCGTCGCGTCTGATTGGGCTGCATTTTTTCAGTCCAGCGCATATTATGAAACTGCTGGAAATTGTCCGCGGCAAAGCAACCAGCAAGGCGGCGCTCGCCACCGGCTTTGCCTTGGCTAAGGCGCTCAGAAAACTGCCGGTAGTGGTTGGGGTCTGTGACGGCTTTGTTGGCAACCGAATGCTGCAACGCGTGCGTGAGGCAGCTGAGCTGTTGATTTTGGACGGCGCAGAATTCACCCAGATTGATAAGGTCATGCGCGAGTTCGGCTATGCGATGGGCCTTTACATGACGCAGGATTTGTCGGGGCTGGACATTGCCTGGGCCAACCGTAAACGCCAAGCAGAGACACGCGATCCGAGGCGTCGCTATAGCCGCGTTCAGGATTTAATGTGTGAAGAAGGGTATTTGGGCCGGAAGACGGGCGCGGGCTGGTATATTTATGAAGATGGTAAGAGCCCTGTTCCTAATCCTGCCGCTGCCCAGATGATCGAAGCCGAGGCCGCGCGGCAGAATATCACCCGTCGGGCGATGTCGGATGATGAGGTTTTGAACATTTTGATGCTGGCTTTGATCAACGAAGCGGCAAGTCTGCTTGGGGAAGGCATTGCTGGACGCGCCTCGGATGTGGATCTGGTTTTGGTGCATGGCTATGGCTTTCCGCGGTTTCGCGGCGGACCATTATTCCATGCAGACCAGCTAGGCATTGACGCCATTCATGAACAGCTAAAAGCTCTGGAAGCCAGCGACCCTGTTATCTGGAAAATTGCGCCAATGATCAAAAAACTAGCTGAAGAAGGGCGCGGCTTTACCAGCTAATTAGCCGAGGGTGGTTCGAGGAAGTTTGAGGCTAGAGGGAGGCAGCGGCTGTACGTCCGGCGATGCGGCCCAGCGTTATGGCGGTCAACAGCCCGTTTCCTGATAGATAGCCTGAAACATCGGGGCCGGATACGCCGCGCGCTGCCCCGCCAGCAGCCAGAAGATTGGCCAAGGGCCGGCCTCGCGGGTCTAGAACACGCGCGGTTTCATCCACATCAAGACCGCCCTGAGTATGGAAAAGTGCGCCGGTGACCTTCACGGCATAGATCGGCGTTGTCAGCGCCGGTTTAGTGGTAAAATCACGGCCATGGGGATCAGCTTTCAATCCGGCCTGCATCGCAGCGACTTCAGCAAGCGTGGCCGCCAGTGCCCCCTCCGCAACCCCAAGGCGCTGCTCCATTTCGGAAATATTATTTCTTTCGGAATTAGGTTTCTCTGCAGCAATGTCCCCATCATAAATCAGCGCGCCTGCATCCTCAGCGCCGCAAAAATCAGGAAAACTGCGCGCCAGCTTTAATAGCCGGTCGTCAATCAGAACATAGGCGCGTTGATCGGTCTGCTGGTTCACGCGGCGGGCCTGTTCGGAATAGCCTTCATGCTCGTTTGAGAAGCGCGCGCCCTCATTATTCACCAAAATGCCGCCTTCCATCATCAGCGCCCATGAAATCAATGCGCCATGCGGATGCGCAACAGAGCCGTGCCCCTGATATCCCGACATATCGGCAAGTTGCGCACCAAGATCGCTGCCCCATAAAATTGCTTCACCCTGATTTCCGGTATGCCCGAAATAAAGCGCATCAGCCATTTCCGGAATATAGCGGCGAACCAGTTCGGCATTGCCGCCATACCCGTTACACGCCAGAATTAATACCTTGCACCCAACATCCTGACGGCTGTTATCTCCGGCAATGACACTAACGCCGGTAATAGAGCCCTTACTATCGGTGAACAGCGTGTCAACCTGCATCGCGGTTGCGATATCTAGCGAGGCACGACCTGCTGCATCCAGCAATGCGGCCTGTAATGCTGCACCGGTTTTTTCCGGCATCGCATGCATTCGCAATACCGAATGCCCGGGATAAAGAAACCCGTCGATCAGAATAAAAGGCAGGCCATGCGTTTCATGAAGCCATGTAATTGCCGGTCCGGATTCGCCCGCAACAGCATCTACCAATGGCGGGTGCGCGGTATTATGTGCTTTGGCTTGAATGTCAGCCGCTAAAAGGTCGGGGGAATCGGCGACACCGGCCGCTTTCTGCATGGACGTTCCTGCTGCAGGAATAAATCCCGATGATAGTGAGGTCGATCCGGACGGGCTGGGGTCCCTCTCAAGGATCAAAATGCTGGCATCCATGTTGCTGATTTGACAGGCCTCACGTGCAGCTAACCCCGCGGTTAGCCCGCACGCTCCGGCTCCGATAATCAGGATATCGACATCAAGCTCAAAGCCTTGATCGCGCTGCGTAACCCGTGGTTCTGTAGCACCGGTTATCATTACCCGGTACCCTATTTCACCAGATTTGGCAGATATAGGGCAACCTCAGGGAAGGCCACTAACAGCACAACAACCGCCAGCGCACATAAAATGAAAGGAATAGCGGCAAGATAGATTTCCGTCATTTTGGTGTCCGGCGGTGCCACACCCTTCATCACGAACAAAAGCAAGCCGAATGGCGGGGTGGTAAAGCTGATCTCAAGTGCCAGCAGAACGATAACGCCAAACCAGATCAGATCAAAGCCGAGCTGGCCTGCCAGCGGAAAGAAAATCGGAACCGTCAGCAACATCATCGATAGCTGATCCATAAACATCCCAAGGACCAGCAAAATCAAGAACATGATGACCAGCATGCTCAACGGAGATAAATCAAAACTGACAGCCCATTCCAGCAATCCGGCGCTGGCCCCTGAAAAAGCCAGCAGGGCACTGAAAGTAGCTGATCCGAAAATGATCAGGAATGCCATCACTGTTACGCGCAACGCACCCGCGGTCGCATTGAAGATGGTCTTGAAATTCAGGGACCGATAGGCGGCACAAAGCCCTAAAATACCCAGACACCCAAATGCCGCTGACTCCGACGGTGTTGCAATGCCATACATGATCAACACGATCACGCCGATAATGACCGAAAGCATTGGCAGAACATCGCGCACAAACAGCATCAATCGCGCAGAAATAGGCGGCAGATCAACGTCATAGACGGGCGCCGCTGTCGGATCAATTCGGCATTGCGCCCAGATCAGCACAACATACATCGTGGCCAAAATAATTCCCGGCATAATGCCGCCGATCAACAGCTTGCCAATATCCAGCTGAGCCAACGTACCAAGAAGCACCGCCAGCGCGGATGGCGGGATCAACATGGCCAGCCCGCCGGTGCCGAGTATCGGCCCGATAGACATATGTTTTTTATACCCTCGACGGGACATTTCCGGCACCATCAACGACCCCAAAAGCGCGGTTGATCCCATCGATGATCCTGACAAGGTGGCAAAGGCAGTGCCGCCAGCAACGGTGACATAGGATAATCGGCCCGGAACGCGTCCCATCAAAACTTCGACCGCGCCGAACATCCGGGTTGCTAGTCCTCCATGGAAAAACAATTCACCCATCAACAGGAACATCGGCACCGGTATCAGGTTAAAGCTGGTGATTGAAGGCAGGGCATTATTGACTAGCTGGCCAATGCCGCGCGATGCCTGTTGTTCCAGAGGGCCATATCCGCCCATGAAAAAGATCGCCCCGATAATGTTCGCGCCAATAAAGGCAACGGCAACGGGAAGCCCGATAAGCATCAACCCCAGAACTGATCCCAGCAGGAAAATTGTCGCCTCATACCATTCCATTAACCAACCCTCAAAACATCTGGCATAGGATCACTCATGCAATCCGGCTTCGCCGGTGTGCAGGGTATCTGGTCCAAAAATGTAACGTGTAAACTGTAATGCCATCATTCCGAAACAGACAGGCATTGAAATCATCAAAATCCAGCGCGGCATGTCGAGCGAGCGCATATCAACTTCATCGCGCACATAGCTCTTGATCGTCACTTCCCCGGAATACCACGCGACGATGGCGCAGATCAGAATGGCCAATGCCACCACGCAGCGTGAAAAGTTCGGGCGCATTGTTTGAGGCACCGCCGCGGTCACCAATTCGATATAAACATGGCCCTTTAATTTTACGAGCCAAGGCGCACCAAGCATGGTGATGTAGAGAAGACCGTATTCGATAAAGGTAAAAATATGAGACGACCCAAAAAGAAAAATGGAGCGGGCCGTGACTTGAAAGACAATAGCAAGAAATATCCAGGCCAAATATAAACCGGCGATCAACGCCAACCCATGCGTTACATGATCAAGCCATTTGTAAAATACGTTCATGGCTTACACCCCAAAGTCACAAGAATATTTATTAAAATGAAGTGGTCAGCTGGTTAAAACCAGCCGACCAACAAGATGATATTACCGGATTAGTTTGGTGCGAAAAGCGCACGAAGCTTTGGTCCGTTCTCAGCACCGCCCTTGTCAGCAAGACGGCCTTCAAGGCGTGCCCAGACTGAATCATAGGCCAGCTTCAAATAGGCAGATGATCCAGCATCAGAATGTGAAACCAGCTTCATTCCACCATCGGTATAAGCTTTCAGATAGACAGCTTTGTCGGCAGCACGGTCGGCAGTTGATTTAATTTCCAACTCAATCGCGACATCCTGCAACACCTTCTTAGCTTCATCACTCAGCGCGTTCCAACGGTCCATATTGACGATGATGCCAAGATCTGTTGAGTAGAATGATGGCTGAACCATATATTTGACAAACTTATCCCATTTCAGATCTGTAAGACCGATAGTCGTCCATGGAACAGCGTCAATAACACCCTTTTCCAATGCGCCATAAGCTTCGGTTGAAGGCATTGGCGAAGTGGTAGCTTCCAGTGATTTCAAGAAGGCTGTATAGATGGGGGTATCGCGAATTTTTACACCGCCAAGGTCCAGAACACTGTCACTAGACCGGAATTTTGGCTCTTTTACTGTGAAGATGTTAAAACCAACACCCGAATCGACCCAGCCAAGGAACTTGACGTTAAAGCGCTTTTGGTGCGCTGCGTCGAGAATGGCTGTTCCGCCGTTTTTGCGAGTGACTTCGGCTGTATTGGTTGAGGCAACCATAGCGTCAATCTCGGGCACTTCTGCACCATAGAATGAACCAGGTGTGTGAACCATATCAACAACACCGTCACGAACAGCTTTTGGCTGCTCAAACATCTTGATGGCTTCTGGACCGCCCTTAACCTTAATCTGGACAACACCCTTGCCGCGCGCATTCACTGTGTCGACATATTCAAGGAATGTTTTGGTATAGACCAGAAATGATGGGAAGGCGTGAACTGCAGTGACGATCTCTTCTGCCGCCGCAGTTTTCACAGCCAGCGTTGAACTCATCGCTGCTGCCGCCAGCAAGCTGATAACTCGTTTCATGTTTTGCTCCATATGAATAGACTGATTTTTTTTATGGTCGTCGGTACAGGTATTAGACCGCAACCCTCATCTTCCAGTTAGTTGACACTTAAAATGTCTTGTTGGTCAAGTTGTTTGCAGCTTTTTAAGCGCAATGTGGATCGGGTCGAGCCTAAGGGAGGCAAAAGCCTGCGGGCCTGCCCATGCTATATGCGGGGTCAGGACGCATCGATCGCTGGGTAATGACGCCAACGGGCTGGAATCACTGATCGGTTCAGGCCAGACCACATCAGCTGCATAGGCACCCAGCTTTCCGGACTGTATTGCCTTGGCAACCGCCGCTTCATCAATTAATTGTCCGCGTGCAGTATTGATCAGGATTGCGTCCTGCTTTACCCCATCCAGCAATTCGGATGAGATGATTGGCGCGCTGTTCGGAACATAGGGGCAATGCAGCGAGATGATATCGGCATCGGCGACAGCATTTGGCAAGGATTCGATGTAGGGGGCATTGACGTCCGTTTTGTCGCGCGGCCCGGTCCAACTGCAGTCGAGGCCAAATCCGGTTGCGCGTTGCAGAACGGCCCGTCCGGTTGCGCCCATACCAACAATCAGCATACGGCGGCCCGCCAACCGGCCAACTAGGGGCGGCAAGGGTGCGGCGTTGGCATCGTTCATCGGAATAGCCTCGCTCATGGGAACGCTGCGAAATCGGTCCAGCCCGCGGGTGACCGTCAAGAGCAGAGCAAAAACGTGATCGCCAATTTCCTCTGCAGCATAGGCAGGCAGGTTGAAAACACCAATGCCGCGGCAGGCAAAGGCATCAACATCAACATTATCCAGCCCCGTTCCCGCACGGACAAGCACGCGCGCCTCGCTGGCGGCATTGGCGCTGGCTTCACCGTGACGCATCATGTGATAGGCGATAATCGCATCTGCGCCTTTGAAAAACCCTTCGGGGGGAGGGCCATTCTTGCCGTCATGAAAAATCAGATCATGACCCGGAAAGGCGTCATGCTCAGGCGCAGTGCTTGGCCACGGAAAATCTGGAAAGACAATGCGAAAGCGTGCCATGTGGATTATTAACCACCGCAGCGTGAGGTGAAATTACAGGCATCACCGCTGGTCATAGCGGTACAGGATTTTTCCACTACAATTGCATCGCGTCCAAAAATCTGTTTTGTAACCGCGCCAAGCATCCCCTTAATCGCGGCGCAGACCGGGTGCGCCGAATCGCCAAATCCGGCGGCAAAAGGCGAATTGGTAACGCTAAGATCAAGGCCGTTATCCAACTGTGTGATTTGCCAGTTTCCCCACCCCAGCTGAGGTGCTGTGGCTTCGATTCGGGTAATCAGCGCCGCCGCTTCATCAATGCCGCCGCCAGCATAACTTGCAGCCGATTTGCCGCCATTTTCAAGGACCGACTGCGTCAGCGCATCAAACGCTGTTATGCGGTCGGCGGCGGACAGTCTGGAAAAAAGCCCCATCAGGGCATCGGGGCGAATCATCATATAGCGCGTGTGACCGATTTTCAGGCCGCCGCGACCATCGCTCTCGGCACTCATTGATCAAACCCCGGATTGACCCGATTTAGCAGGGCCAACAAGCCGGGCCATTCGCGCTCTGATGGCGGGACCGGAAATCCGTTCAGTTGTTTGGCGGTATGCTCGCAGATTTCGGCTGACGGCTCACGGTAGGGCTGACCACTGGCCAACACCTCCATCTGCACCTGACAGGATAGCTCCAACGCATACATTAAGCTAAATGCTTCGGCACAATCGGTGCCAACCGTCAGCAGTCCATGATGGCTGAGAATCATCGCTTGATGCCCGTTCAGATCCTGATACAGCCGCTCACGCTCATCCATGGCCAGCGCCATACCCTCAAATTCATGATAGCCAACACGGTTATAAAACTGCATCGCCTTTTGGTTTAGCATCATCAAACCGCGATCCAATGCAGCTACTGCCATGCCGGCACGGCTATGGGTATGCAGAACGCAATGTGCATCATCGCCCTTCAGGTGAATCGCACTATGCACAATAAACCCTGCCGGATTCACGCGTGCCCCCGCCGGATGAACAACTTCACCTGACAGGTTGACCGTTACCAGATTCGATGCCGTAACATCGCCAAAAAGCACGCCAAAAGGATTGATTAAAAACAGGTCGGGATTATCGGGAACGCGAAGTGTGATGTGTGTGTAAACAAGATCGGACATGCCAAAATGCTCAATCAACCGATAGCAGGCGGCAAGATCAACGCGCGCAGCCCATTCGGAACTGCTCACATCATTACGGGAAATTACTGGAACGCTCATGCCAGAATCGAAGCAGAAAACCGGACTTTGTTCAAGAGCAGAGACGCCGGTTGTTAAAAATACTTGGTGATGAAGGGCCCAAATGTCTGGCTAGGTGCGTTCCGGTATCAGCGCGCCCCTAGATGATCTAGCATTGTTGTAACATCGATCCGGTGGGCAATTGATGCCATATCGTCAAGCGCGGCGTTGTGGGCCTTGTCAGAAAATGCCCCGCATCCATCTTCAAGAACGGCGCAGTCAAACCCGCGTACATGCGCATCGCGAAGCGTTGAGGCAACCCCGCCATTGGTAACAATTCCCGCAAACACCAGATGTTTGATTCCCGCATGAGTGAGGGCAAATTCCAACCGGCTCATATAAAAAGCCGAATAGGCCACTTTTTCGATGGTGATATCGGCGGGTGATAATTCATCAACCAGCGCCTGTCCCCAGCTTGCTGGAACAAAATCACCCTTCTTCAAAAAAGGACGAAGCTCCTTTAGGTGCGGGGCGATATGCGGCTCACCATCTTTCATTGGCACCAGAGTGAAATGCGTTGAGACAACCCAGCCGCCAGCTGCGCGCATCGCTTTGGCCAAGGGTGCCAGCCTTCCGGTCAAAGGGGAGATCAGTTCAGCCGTTTTCCCCGCGCGGCCATATGCGCCATCGGGATGGAGGAAGTCGTTTTGCAAATCCACCAGAACCAGTGCGGTATGACTAATATCAAAATCTTTAAGCTGTGCCATTTATGCCTCCGTGACGCCGCTATTCGGCGCGTTCAATCCGCAAATTACCAAACTCATCGACAAGACCAACCAGCCCGGGGTCGACATAAATGGTGGTATCCGCTTGTTCCAGCAGGGCAGGTCCCATTACGCGCTCACCAACGGCCATCGTCAGACGTTCATAAATGGTCGCCTCGCTCCATGCGCCATCAACATAAATCTTTCGGGTGCCTAAAATGGCATCGGTGGCAGATTTGCCGTCTTTTGGCGCCAGTGCGCGAAGGTCCAGCTTGTCTCGCCGGGCAATCACCGCAAGGCGAAGATTAACCAGTCTAGCCGGAATACCGTCCAGCGGTGTGCCGATTTGGGCTGTGTAGGCGGCATTGAAGGCGGCCTCAAGACCTGCCGGTGTCAGCTCATTACGTCCGCTCAGGCGAACCTGAACCGTGTGTGTCTGGCCAGCATACAGCATGTCGGCTTCGATGGACTCTTCCAGCGCCGCAAAGGTCTCGCTACCGCCGGTGATACGCTCGCTGCTGGCGGTGTGTAGCTCATCAACCCAGCTGGTTAGTTGCTGGCTGGTGACAGCGGACAGCGGCATATTGACCGTCCGCACGGTGTCGTGCCGCATATCGGCAATCACACAGCCAAGCGCGCTGGTTACCCCGGGATAGCGCGGCACCAGACCCGTTTTCAGCCCAACTTCGCGGATCATCGCGCCGATATGAAGCGCGCCGCCGCCGCCAAAGGGCATTGCAGCGAACTTTGCCGGATCATGTCCGCGCTCAATAGATACAATCCGGATTGCGCCTGCCATGCGGGCATTGGCAACCTGAATGATTGCCTCGGCGGCGTCCATCACATCAATGCCCAGCGGGGTAGCAACGGCATTCTGGACAGCATTACGCGCTGCCTCAACGTCCAACCGGTCCAGCTTACCGCCGATTGGCCGGTCAGCATTGATCCGCCCCAACAGCAGATTTGCGTCGGTTACGGTTGGCTGATCATTGCCCAGCCCATAACAGACCGGCCCGGGATCGGATCCGGCACTTTGCGGGCCAATCTGCAACAGACCGGCCCCGTCAATCCAGGCGATTGATCCGCCGCCAGCACCGATTGTGGTAATTTCGATCATGGGCGTGCGAACAACCATACCAAAATCAATAGAGGTCTGCGCTGCCAGCGCGGTGCGCCCGTCAGCAATCACCGACACATCAAACGACGTGCCTCCCATATCGCAAGTGATGATGTTCCGAAATCCGGCTGATCCGCCAATATGGCTGGCGGCAATCACGCCGGCAGCTGGGCCTGATAGCGCTGTTCGAACGGGTTGTGATGAGGCGGCGTCAATCGACATAACTCCGCCATTCGACTGGACGATTAGAATGTCACCTTTGGATCCGCTGCTGGTCATTCGCGCGTCCAGCTGGTTCAAATAATTTGCCATCCGGGGTTGCAAATAGGCGTTCAACGTGGCGGTAGATAGTCTTTCAAACTCACGAATTTCGGGCAGGATATCTGAGGCAACAGTGACATGCTCATTTGGCCATAATGCCCGCGCCAGCTCAGCGGCCCGCGCTTCATTCTGGGGGTTGGCATAGCTGTTGATAAAACTGATACACAGCCCCTCGCATCCCGCCGCAATCAGCGCTTGTACTGCCGCTGTCACACCGTCTTCATCAAGGGCGGTCTCGATGCTGCCATTGGCCAGTGTGCGCTCGGCGACGCCAAGTCGCAAATCGCGCGTGATCACCGGATCATAGCCGCCGCGAAGCCCCCATGTGTGTGGCCGGTCACGCCGCCGCATTTCCAGAACATCCTCAAAACCGACTGTGGTGATCAGACCGGTCTTGGTGCCTTTGCGCTCCAAAAGGGCGTTGGTCCCTACCGTGGTGCCGTGGACGATTGTTTCAATCTCGGAAAAATCGGTTAATTCACGCCCGACGCCGTCAACCAGTCCGATTGACTGGTCAGCGACAGTACTGGGAACTTTCCCCGTGGTAACTGTGCCGGTGTTGCGATCCAGAAAAAACCAATCAGTGAAGGTGCCGCCAACATCAATTCCAATGACATAACGCGCTTCAGATTTACTCATTTACGTTATTCCTTACTTTAATCACTTTTGGGGTAGGGGGCGTTAGTTAGCGGTGGCGCGTTCACGCCGTAGATTCGTTGTGGCGGCGGCATCGACGGAGCCGTCTTTTGCAACAACAACGCCGTAGGATTCGCGCGCGGAGTCCATACTGATATAGCCAAGCCGCAGATCGTTGGCTACAGCCTCCGGATCACGGTCAAACGGCGATCCATAGCCGCCCCCGCCCGGAGTCTCAAGGCGAACTGACCCGGTTTTCTGCAGCTTTATTCCGACCAGCTTCGAGGTCATAGGCGGGGTTTGAACTTCGGCGTCATCGGCATCATTTGCCCGGTAGCTGAACTTGTTCATCGCTGCCGGATGGCCATCGCCAACCGGTTGCGGGGCGTGCCGTCCGCGCTCTCCAAAAAAGAATCCGTCGGCGCCATCGGCCAGAACTTCAACTTCATAGATTGCGCCAAGACCGCCGCGATGCATGCCAGCCCCTCCCGAATCAGGCCGTAATGACCAGCGGCGAACGGCGACCGGATATGCGGCTTCCAGAATTTCCAGCGGCGGAATTGTTGCCATTGAAATTGGCGCATTGCCATGGCTCAGTCCGTCGCCGTCAGAATGCCCGCCATGCCCGCCGCCAAAGAATGAACACATCACCCAGCGGCTGCCGTCATCGCGGTGTCCGGCCAGCGATAGCGCATTGATGGTGCCATACGCATTAGCCAGTGCGCGCGATGGGTCCAGCTTGCCAACAGCGGTAAAAATAACATCAATAATCCGCAGGATAGTCTCGGTATAACCGCCAACGGGTTTTGGTGCCTGCGCCGCCAAAAGTGAGTCATCCGGGATTACTATTTCAACCGGATCAAGAACACCGGCATTTGCCGGAACATCCGGGAAAAGATGTTTCAACGCCACATAGCAGGCGGCAATCGCAGTTGAGCGAGAGATGTTTACCGGACCAGCACATTGCTCGGCCGACCGGCTGAAATCCAAAATCATTCGGTCACCCGTTACCCGCACATCAACGGCAATAGGCAGCGCGGTATCATTGATACCGTCATTATCCAGAAAATCGGTTGCTGCAACTTCGCCGTCAGGAAGCGCTGTTATATGAGCTTGCATCTGCAAATGCGCGCGTGAGCGCAGCTCGCTAAAAACGGTTTTGATTGTGTCATCACTATATTCATCAAGAAGCGCAATCATCCGGCTATGGCCAAGATCAAGCGCGCTGACCTGCGCGTTCAGATCACCATAAACCGACAGCGGCAGACGCGAATTGGTTCGCAGAATTGACATAATATCATCTTGGCGTTCGCCGCGACGGAACAGCTTGACCGGCGGGATATGGACACCTTCTTGAAAGCTCTCGGTTGCCACCGGATTATAGTTGCCGGGGACGTTTCCACCAACATCATGCCAATGTCCGACCGAGGCTAGATAGCAAAACACTTTGCCATCCCGAAAAAGCGGGCGAATTAATTTGAAGTCCGACAGATGCGTTCCGCCTTCATACGGATCATTGAAAATATAGACATCGCCGTCTTCGGGTGGATTGTCCTTGGTGATATCAATGACATAGCGGACCGCGAATGCCATAACGCCAACGAAAACGGGAAGGCCCTCTTTGCCTTGCACTAGTGTCTCGCCGGTTTTGGCATCGTACAGGCCGTGCGAGGCGTCATGGGCCTCGGCAATGATCGGGTTAAAGGCGCTGCGGAACAGCGTAGCGTCCATCTCGTCGGCAATCTGTTCCAGCCGGCCACGCAGAACAGCCAGCAAAACAGGGCTAATTTCTGACTTTGTGGCGGATTTGGCATCGGATGCTTGGGTCTTATCGCTCATAACTTAAACTTATCCTCATCATACGATTTGCCAGCTTCTAGCAAGTCGGTCGTTCCAAGAAGCGCGTTTAGCCCGCCTAGATCAAGCATTTTTTCCTGCCAGCTTGCTGTTGAACCAGAGGCCAGAAGGTCACCATAAAAAGCAGTGCCAAGATGTGTCAGCGCCCGCACAAATGCCCCCGGGTAAATCACCACTCTATAGCCAAGTTCATGCAGGTCAGCGAACGGCAAAAGCGGTGTTTGTCCCCCTTCAACCATATTCGCTAGTAGCGGGATGTTGGCAGCAAACTGTTTGGTCAGGCGCTGCATCGCAGCAAGATCGGGCGGGGCCTCAACAAATAAAATATCGGCGCCAGCTTCAACAAAAGCAGCGGCGCGGTCAAGCGCAGCGTCCAGCCCCTCAACCGCGATGGCGTCAGTGCGCGCGACTACCAGACAATCCGATCCGCAAAGCGCGTCCTTGGCGGCGCGAATTTTGCCGACCATTTCGCCGCTCGAAACCAATGTTTTTCCGGCAAGATGCCCACACCGTTTTGGCAATGTCTGATCTTCCAGCTGGATGGCTGCCGCCCCCGCCTTGGCAAGGCGGCGGGCAGTGCGTTGAACATTCAAGGCGTTACCAAAACCGGTATCGGCATCAACAATCAGCGGCGTTTCGGTGCGCTCGGTAATGGCGGCAACGCTGTCTGCAAGCTCGCTCATTGATACAAGGCCAATATCAGGGCTGCCAAACCGAGTGTAGGCAAGCGATGCCCCTGACAAATACAGTGCCTCGGCCCCGGCCATGCTGGCCATGCGCGCTGACAACCCGTCAAAAACCCCGGGGACCAGAACCGGCGGCAGGCTGTCATCGGCAAGTCTTTTCGCAAGCCAACTCATCATGTGGCCCCTTCATTTTGATTGTTGATTTGATCGCCGCCAGATTGTTGGGCTTTGAGGTGCGGTATCAGCCCCCCATCGGCGATCATAGCAAGCAGGAAATCCGGCAGACTCTCGGTGGTGAATTGGCGCCCGCCAACCGACAAAATACCTTCGGCGACATTAAGCTTCGCCTCAGCAAACTCGTCAATACCACCCAGATCAAGGTCTGGACAAGCCAGCGCAGGCACCCCCAGATTAAGAGCGTTGCGCTGAAAAATACCACCAAGCGAGCGCGCAACAACGGCGCGGATACCAAGATGACGCAGCGCCTCACCAGCCTGTTCCCGCGATGATCCAATGCCAAAATTAGCACCAGCAAGGATGATATCACCATCCTGCACCGCGCCAGCAAAATCAGGCCGCAACGCTTCCAGACAATGGGCGGAAAGTTCAGCCAAGGAGTGGCTCATATAGGCTCCAGGTGCTAGCAGATCAGTGTCTACCGCATCGCCAAACTGCCAGGATCTACCGCTGATCTGCATGGCTCACTTGCTTTATCTTAGAAGTGATCGGTTTTTCAGGGGACATCTCGCGCGGGTCGGTCAGTATACCTGTTATCGCGGCGGACGCGACCGAGGCTGGTGATGCCAGCCAAACCTGTGAGCCCGGCGCACCCATGCGGCCCTTAAAATTTCGTGCCGTTGACGAAATCCACACATCACCATCGCTCCGCCGGTCCGGTCCATACCCTGCGCACATGCCGCAGGCGGTTGGTAGGAACTGCGCGCCGGCATCTTCAAAAATTTGCATAACGCCTTCGTCGGCTGCGGTGTCGATATCCGCGCGTGACGCCGGTGCGATGAGAAGACGCATAGTGTCAGCAATTTTGCGGCCCTCCAGAATTGCTGCGGCGGCCCGAAGATCATCAATTTTTGCCCCCGTGCAAGCACCGATATAGGCAATGTTGAATTTGGTCGGTTCATGCGCGTTGATTGCTGTTGAATTGGCCGGGCTGTGCGGGGCGGCGGCCTGAGGCGCCAGCTGGTCTAAATCCACGTCGAAATGGGTTCCATCATGACTGCCGGGGTCGCTCTGTAACGCGCTGAAAGGTATTTCGTCCCTCAAACTGGAGGGCATATTTGAGCCGGTTGTGCGTTCGGCCAGCCATTCTGCGGTAACGGCGTCGGGGGCAATCATGCCAACCTGCGCACCCAGCTCAGCAGCCATATTGCATAGGGTCATTCGCGCCTGCATCGCCAGACCTGCACTCGCAGACCCGCCAAATTCGATCGCCTGATACCCGGCCATGTCCATGCCATATTGCCCGCATAGATAAAGGATGATGTCTTTGGCAAACACCTGCTGATCCAGCGTACCGTGCAAATTCGCCAGATGCGTTTTGGGAACCTTCACCCAGATTCTGCCGGTCGCCGCAACCCCCGCCATATCGGTAGCACCAACACCAAACATATAAGCCCCGAACGCTCCACCAGTGGGTGAATGGCTGTCGCCGCCAACCACCAGCATTCCAGGCTGCAGCAATCCTGACTCGGGAAGAACAACGTGGCAAATCCCCATCTCGGGATAGAAATTCTGGATGCCCTGATCGGTTACCCACTGTTTGGTAAATCTTTGAATTTCGCGGCTGGCATCATCATGCGCCGGAACATAATGATCGGTGATGACAACCAATTTTTCAGGATGTTTTAACGACATTCCCAGCGCATCAAGTTTTGGTGCAAGGCGGCGCGGACCGCTGCTGTCATGCACCATAGCCAGATCAACCTCGCAAGACAGATAATCGCCCTGCTTGATAGGGTGTGCGGCGGTATTGCTGCCACTAGCACGGCTGAGGATTTTTTCCACAATTGTGGGCATGCGATGTTTCTGCCTAGGAAATTGGTTTAAAACGCGTTCTTTGCCCGATCAAAGCCGTTTTCATCTAAATTAATTTTTACGTTAATTCTTAACCAGATATATTAGTTAATAATTAGAGAACTAAGGTATCATAACATGTTGACGGGTCAAACGACAAAACTTGTAAATAGAGATTACTATGCTCGGTGAAATGCGATTTGATTTTCGATGATTAGCGCTTCATTATAAATATCTTGGCATTATGGGTTCTTGGTATTCTTGCTTTTGCTAATTATCCCTCGCTCAAGATATTAGGGTCTCGAAATATAGAAGCCAAAAATAAAGTGCAAAAAAAGTTTGGGTTCAGGTGCAAAAACAATCAGTGAAAACGGCCATTGTTACCGGTGCGCAGCAGGGCATAGGCGCTGCAGTTGTAAAAGCTTTGATAAGTCAAAAAGTCAATGTGGTCATGAATTACCTTGATGATGACAGTTTGGTCAGCGAATTCGTTGAGGAGGGTGAATCCGTTGGCGTTAAGGTCATGGCGGTTCAAGGCGACGTTGCGAATGAGCAAACTGTAATGAGGCTTGTTGACTGCGCTGAGGAGTTTGGCGGCGTCAATTATCTGGTGAGTAATGCTGCGATTTTCCCCAGAGTTCCGCTGCTGGACATGTCGGTAGATGAATGGGATGCCGTGTTGAACGTAAATTTGAAAGCGTGCTTCATGTTGATAAAGGCTGCGGCAACCAAGATGGTCGAAAATGGTGGTGGCGGCTCAATTGTCACTCTATCATCGGGTGTGGCGATCAAAGGCACCGTTGATGGCGCCCATTACAGCGCGAGTAAAAGCGGCCTTTTGGGTTTGACAAAATCAGCCGCGTTAGAACTGGCGACGCACGGAATTAGGGCTAATGTGGTTGCGCCGGGTCTAGTGGATACTGACCAGCCGCGCGGTGCCTTTTCCGAGATGGAGATGGACGGCTTATGGCAGGGTCATCCGCTGGCAGGCAAGACCGAGGCTGGCGATATTGCGTATATGGTGAGTTTTCTTTTATCAGATAAAGCGCGCCGCATAACGGGACAAATTATCCACGTAAATGGTGGTGCCCTGATGCCATAAAAACCTGAAGCCAACAAAGACTATCGGGGGACTATGGCTATAGAAGTTCCGTAAGTGCCAGATTTTGGGAATGAATGCAGGTTGAAATATTCTTCGTCCACCGGATTGCGTTGCATCGTGCGGGCCCGGTTGGAGATGCCTGTAAGGCGCGGAGTTCGGGCGCCATGACGTCCAATTTTCCCGCACCATATCTTGGATCATGGATTGCGATATTTTCCATATGTGACTGGAATATTTCTACCTTACGCGATCCTGTTTCGGGGTTTGGGAGAATGCGCATCGTATAGAATGTTGAAAATGCTGGCAGATTTTTGGCCGGTTCATTTTTGTCAGCCACTTCCATTGAGATATGAAAAACCGGCGCGCCAAGACGTGAAACCTTACCCGTCATTCGGTCGCCTTCGGTAACCCCATTAATCGGGTCCGGCGGGGTTAACCAGATGGAGGCACCAAGTTGCGGCCATCCAAACATCTCGCGCCCTACCGCAATTTCGGCGTCTGAATCACAATATAAGAAGGGGTCATAAAACCCTTCCACCCCTTCAAATTTTACCGCCAAGGCAACAACTGCCTCGCGCACCAGCGTGCGTTCGGGATGGCGGGCGGCAAAATCTGCGCCAAGACCGATGTCACATACCAATTCATGAATGGTAAAGCGAACTGGCGCGCCGGCTATTGGCTCAAGGGGAGCTGGCACCAGTTTTGCGATTTCAGCTTGGTTGCAATCAGCGACCAGGTTCAAAGATCTACCGGCAAAATTCCAAGGAGGAGGTCCGTAAAGTGAAGCCTCGCCGGTGCTATTTAATGGCGCTACAAAGCCCTTAAGTGAGTCGGCCATTTATGTGTTGAGCCCGTCCGGCATTGCCGGTGACGCCATGGCAGCAAAGACCCTCGATACAAAAGCATCGCGTTCAGCCAGCCGGGTCTCATCAAAAGCGGCAGCTTCAATTTTCTCGTCAAGCAGAGCGAGATCAGTGCCACCTTCAATCAAGATATTCTCCAGTGTTTTCTGCCGGTCACGCATGGCATACACTTCGGTAGCTAGGGCAACAATAACGCGCATCATGTCGGTCTTTGCTACATCGGAAAAATAATCAGAACTCGCCATGGCTCAAACCTCCGGCTTAACGCCCATTGTCACATGATACTGAAATTTGCCCATGTAGTTTCCTTTGGCACCACCCCATTCAGAATGGGCTTCTACCAACTCCGCATTCAGGCCAGCATCCTCATATGTCTTAATCAGGTCCATTTCGTGATAGTCCCGCCAGAACGGTTCGCCATTATGCTCGGTGTCCCAATCCATTAGAAACGCGCTTAGCGGATCAAGGCTGGAATAGCTTGGTAATTCTAGGTTGGCCATAACGCCGCCCGGGGCCAGCACACGCGCCGCCTCGCTAACGATGTTTTGGATGGCTTTTGTTGGCACCTCGTGAAGCAGCAGCATGCAATATACAAGGTCGAAATGATCGTCCGGAAACCGCATATCCTCAGCGTTCATTTGCTGAAAATGCATTGGCTTGCCATTTTTCACCGCCCTTTGTCGGGCGAATTTCAGCATTGGAGCAGCAAGGTCAATGCCCCAATGCTCTGCATCAGGTAACGCATCCATGATAGGGTAGGCTTTATAGGCAGGGCCGCACCCTAGATACAAAACGCGCTTGATTGGTTTTTCCGGCAGAACATTGCGCAAAGCCCGGCCCATCTCGTCACCAGCTTTGCCATAGCGGTGCATCGTGTAGGTGGCAACGCCAACTTCATAGGTTGGCCCGGCAATTGTACTTTTATGAAAATTGCCCGGCTGCAGATGAAATTCCGTATTGTCATAATAATCAGGCATTGGCATGGCTGGATCCAGTGTGAGCGAGCCCGGCGCCGCATATTCGGCGTCCATCGTAGCTTCCATTTCTGGCTTGTTTTGATTTAGCCCGAAAATCACTTCGCGCCACATCGCTTCTTGGCTAAGGCGCTGCAACCCTCTGGATGTTTGATAGAGGGGGTCCGCATCCAGCCGGTTTTTCATGAAACCGCTATCGCGAAGCTGTGTTTCTGATGGTTTTGTTGCTGCGCGCCAATCATCGAAATTTTGACGAAGTTGCGGCATTATATTGCCCGCAACGAACACTTTCAGCCCTTCAACCAGGTCGAGCCGTGCCTGATGCTCTCTATTAAGCCGTAAATCCATAACATTAAGCCTCTGACAGTTTACCTTGGATGGTTCGATCTCAAGTCTACACATCATTACAAATCGCTGTCTAGGGCTACACGCCTAATCGCGAATCATGCCTTACCAGAATAATTTACCACCTTGATTTGGCAGGTGCGTCGTGCCAGCTTTTGGCTCCCTAAATTTTGCTGAATTATTCAACAAGTAATCTGAGAGGATACAACTCATGAACCGCGTGAAGAGGGGCTATTTTGAGTATCCGTTCGGCCAGTTGCATTACAGGTCAATAAATCTGGACCGTGATTTACCGCTGCTGATCATGTTTCATCAGTCGCCGCTTTCCTCACGAAATTATCAGGCCGTGTTACCGTTCTTGGGTGATAACTTCAGGGTTGTGGCAATCGACACTCCGGGTTTTGGGCAGTCGGATTTGCCTGCTGAGACATGGGAGGTAGATGATTATGGCAGGCTAGCGGGGTATGTTGCGGATTCGCTGAACAGCCAAAAATTTCTTCTCTTTGGCCGTGCAACCGGCGCAGTTTTTGCCTTTGCGGCGAGCTTGCTGTTTCCCGATAGGGTGGACAAGTTGGTGCTTCATGGCATGCCGGTTTATACGCCAGAAGAGCGTGAGAACAGATTGGCTTCATTTGCACCACCGTATGAAATCAGCAATGACGGCAAGCATTTTGACTGGATTTGGTCGCGTATTCATTCTGAATACCCTTGGATAGGAGCGGATTTGGCAACGCATTTTAGTAAAGATTTTCTTGATGCCGGGCCAGATTTTGCGACTTCCTACAGGGCAATTTGGCGATATGATTTGCCGGAAATTTTTGCTGCCGCTGGCTCAAAATTGACCGCGCCTACGTTAGTGATCGGCGGTAGTGAGGACAGGATTGGCTTTATGCACGAGCGTGTCACGTCGCTGCTAACGGGCGCAGAACATTGTGTTATTGAAGGAGCAACCGATTTTGTCGCTGAGCAGGATCCTGCTGGATTTGCCACACGCCTGACCTCGTTTTTAAAATAATAGATGCGCTAATTTAATATTACCTAATGATGAAAGCACTTTCATTTGCGGGGCTATCTTTTGTCTGTTAGCGTTTATCTCATGAATAAAAGTGATCATAAAAAGCCCCAATCGGGTCATGATGAAATGGCCGCCGAGATGGTAAGGGGGTTCAAAGTCCTTGACGCAGACGGACAGAATAGTGGCATCGCCGGACATCTGACCGCTAGGATAGGCGATACAGATCAGCTTCTTGGCCATCAATACGGGTTGTCGTTTGATGAGGTAGGGCTTGCAGATATTCGGCTGGCCGGGTTTGATCTTGCTGAGGCAAAGCAAAAATTGGTTAGTCCATCGCTTGCTTTTCATGTGGCACTTTATCAAGCACGCCCCGACATCGGTGCGATTGTGCATACCCATCCAGATCAGGTAATCGCCTTTAGCGCAACCGGGTCGCGTTTTAATCCGGTTTTTCAAAGTGCATTGATGCTGTATCGAAAGGTGCAGCATTATGATTATTATGATGGCATTGTTGAATCAAATGCTTTGGGGCAAAAATTTGCCAGACATTTGGGTGATGGTCAGGTCCTGCTGCTTAAAAATCATGGATTGATATCGGTAGGCAAAACCATTGCTGATGCGATTTGTGCTGCGGTTATTTTTCATCAAAATTGCCGAATTCAACTCACCGCCATGGTATCTGGCAGCGTTTTAGGATTTGACGAGGATGAATCGCAGCATGAGACCTTGCAACAAGCCGCTGATTTTTTGGCAAGTGAGCAAATCGTCAAGATGCGGTTTGAACAATTGGTAAGAGCGACGCAAAAAAGCATTTCATAAGGATAAAAAATGGCGCGAACAAAACTGGGTGATGATCATTGGCACGTAATAGCGCGCCGCGCTGGTTTGGACGGGGATGCGCTGGATGGTGAAAAGATTGTCAAAGCGATTGACCGCCTCGGAATTTTGACACAAAGACTTGATGATTGCGCGGCGGGGCAAAGCGAACAGGCGTCGATATTTGATGCAGACCGGTTCAGTAAATGACCGAGGTTACAAATCTTTCAGTTCATGACATGTCGGCAATGCTGTCGCGGCGGGAAATAAGCTCAGTTGATCTCACAACGCAGCTTATCGCAGCTGTAGAAGCAAAAAACCCGCGGTTTCAGGCCTTTCTTACTCCAACGTTTGAGCTTGCCTTACAACAGGCTGAGGCTGCGGATAAAAGGATTGCTGCCGGACAGTGTGCCAGCCCAATCGATGGCATCGCGATAGCTTTGAAAGATGCCTACGATACTAAGGGGATTAGAACGACCGTGGGATCGAGTCTTTTTAAGAACCGTATCCCCACGCAAGATGCGGCAATATGGGAAAAATTGCGCGATGCAGGCATGGTGCTGCTGGGTAAGTTGGAATGTACCGAATTCTGTCTTGGTGGGCCCTCATTCGACGCGGCTTTTCCGTTCGCGCTCAACCCGCATGACCCCCAAAGATATTCTGGAGGATCGTCCAGCGGTGCCGGTGCCGCGCTGGCAACCGGAATGTGTCCTGCGGCGATGGGATCAGACACCGGTGGATCAATTCGTATTCCGGCTGCTTTTTGCGGTGTTGCCGGGATTAAACCTACCTACGGGCTGGTCAGTATGCGCGGCCTTTTTCCCCTTTCAGGATCCCTTGATCATGCTGGTCCAATGGCCCGAACGAGCCGGGATTGCGCGATGCTTCTCGATGTGATTGCGGGATACGATCCAGGTGATTCCACCAGCTCACCACGGCAAATTGATCCAGTAACCCCCAGCCTGAAAGAAGATTGTTCCGGCCTGGTTATTGGATATGTGACCAATTTCGCAACAGCAGAGGGCGTGAGTGCCGAGAGCCGCCAAGCGTGTGAGCGCGCGCTTGATGTTTATCGCAGTTTGGGCGCCGAAATACGCCCTGTTACCATGCCCGATCTATGGGATTATACGATCGCCAATACCACCATCATGACGGCGGAGGGGTTTGCCATTCACAGTGATAGGATGCGTCAGCATCTGTCCGAAATCAGCTATCTGACGCGTCACCGCATTGCCTTGGGCGCTTTCATTCCGGGTGAGGCATATATTAAGGCCCAGAAGGCCCGGCGCAAGCTGACCGAAGATACGCGCCAGATCATGGATGTGAATGGACTGGATTTGCTGTGCTATCCCGCCATGTTGGGTGACCCGCCAAAATTGGACGACATGACCCCTTATTATTATTTAGACCTGCCATTGATCACGGCGCCAGCCAATCTAACTGGCATGCCGGCGTCATCGGTGCGTGCCGGGTTTTCTGAGGCCAATATGCCGATGGCGTTCCAGCTGTCCGGCAGGCATTTTGATGATGGCAAGGTACTGCAAGCGGCGCATGCCTACGAGATCGCAACCCCAGATTTTGCTAGAATTGTGGAGTAGGAAATGACGATTTATAGACGCTTTTTAGACCTAGAGGATGGCCAGATACATTATCGCGAAGCGGGTTCAGAAAATACGGTGAAAATGCTGATGCTTCATGCTTCACCGGGATCATCGAAGCAGTTGGAGCCGTTAATCGCGAGGTTGGCTGAAAATTTCCACGTTTTTGCTCCCGATACTCTTGGCAACGGTGACTCAATGGCGCCGCTTCAGGAACAGCCCGAAATTGCCGATTATGCGAATGTGATGATCGAATTTCTCGACCGACTTGAATTGAGCAAGGTGCATCTATACGGCACTCATACAGGGGCTAGGATTGCGACCGATCTCGCGCTAAGACACGGCGCGCGCATCGACAGGGTGATCCTAGATGGTTTTGGTCTTTATACGCCGGATTCGCTGGACCAGATTTTGAAGGTTTACGCCCCTGAAATGGAGCCAGATCAACAAGGCCTGCATGTGTTGAAGGTTTGGCAATTATGCCGTGATCAATATATTTGGTTTCCTTGGTTCAAAAAGGAAGCGTCGCACCGTGTACCTCACGATCTACCAAATGCAGAATTTTTGCATAGCAAGTTCGTCGAAGTCATCAAGGGGCTGCGTAGTTATCATAAATCCTATCTGGCCGCCTTTCGCTATTCCATGCGGGAATATGTCCCGCAGCTAAGGCATACAACGCTTATAACTTGCGCGGATAATGATCTTGTTCGCGGTGATTTTGACGAAGCGGCGACATTGCTTGCTGGTGCAGATAGTTGCAGCCTTCCGGGAACGCGCAGTGATGCGGCGGCAAAGACAACAGCAGACTATTTCACCCAGTTTCTATTGCGCGAATAGTCGTAAAAATTATAGAGGCTTGTTGATGATTTGGGCCACTGGCCGCCCTTGGGAAAACGTATAGAAGCCGCTGATGCAAATCATCGCCACCCCGATGCCGTCGATAAGGCTCATCTCTTCACTGAAAAAGAAGTATCCAAACGCCAAAGCCCAGATAATGCGCAGGTAATCCAGTACACCTATCAGCATTGATGAGGCCAGCCGGTAGGATAGAATGATCAGCACATGAACGGCAAGGGCGACAAAACCTAGCATCAATATCCAGAACCATTCATTGCCTAAAGGGACCCGAAAATCCAGCATGCCCGGCAGACTAAAGAAAACAACACCTGAACAGGTCAGATAGAAAATCACTGCAAAGTTTGAACTTCTCGCCGGCATTCTGCGTACTGCAAGGTTTGTGCATGCGGCCAGAAATGACCCCGCCAGAACAACCAACATGTCAGAACTTATACCATTTAAGTCCGGCTTTAGAACAAGCAGCGCGCCTAGGAACCCGGCGATAAGAGCAAGCCAGCCCTTAATAGAGATAGCCTCTTTATACAGCAAGCTGGCCAGAAGCATGGCAATTGTCGGGGTGGTAAAATTAATCGAAGTCACTGTCACTATGGGCAGGGTGCGAAGGGCAAAATAAAAGCAACTCATTGATGCAATTGATAGCGTGGCGTGAAACAGATGCGCTTTCAGATCAGCCGACATTATTTCCTGGCGGATTTGCCGCTTTAGAAGAAAAGGTAATAGCACGGCCATCACCAGCGCCGAGCGCCAGCCCAACATCTGGATGGTTGTAAATCCCGCCACTGTCAAATATTTGATCGCCACCGCCATTGTCGGGATGAGGATGGTGTTGCCAAGCATCGCGGCAAAGCCAACCAAAGGCCGGGATACGAGAACTGCCGAGGAACGTGCTGCCAAAACTAGGGCACCTTTCTCCATATTGGGCCCTTTGCCCGAACTGGCTCCAGCAGCGTCTCATCAAAACCCTGTAACTCATATCCTTGGGGTTGAGGAGGGCGCGCTTCATAGCCGGTTTTCGTCTCGAGAATTTGCCGGACAGTCTGATCGGTGTAGTAGGCTGAATATGCGGCTTTTAGAACGGCTTGGAATGCGGCAGGTTGCTCTTTTTCAACGTTGCTGAGATACGCGGTCTGGGACTCTCTGGATAGCGTGCAGAAATCTTTTGGCAAATTTTCGGTCACTGTAGCCAGTTGTTGAAATCCCTCATCCGACAGCATTTCAAGAAGCTGCAGAAATCTACCTGCCAACCCATGTTGACCCGCGGCCGGCCATCCACTGTCATCTCCGGGAATCAGGCAGTCCAAGATTGAGTTGTTGAGATCATCTGACATGGCTATCCTTTCAAGCTTGCGCCAAACGCAGGCACATCAGGTCTGCCGCCCGCAGCGCCAGTGCCTGCAATGTGGATGTTGGGTTGACCGGGCTTGCCGTAACGAAAACCGAAGCATCGATGATCGTAGTATTTTTCAGCCCGTGAACCCGGCCATCATCCCCTGTTACACATCCATCATCGGCGCGGCCCATCGAAGCCGTACCCATCAGATGAAATCCTGCTTGCTCTGAAAGTTCGGTGATGATCATCCTCTCGGCGCCTGCCTGCTGCAGCCATTCGCTGGCTTTCTTGATGCCAAAGCTGCGCATCTTCAGCGTATTCTGACCCACACGGTAGCTCATTCTGGCAACGGGCATATCAAACTGGTCACGTTTGTCAGGATCAATTTTGATGCTGTTGATATCCTCTGGCAAATCCTCGCAGGTCACAGTCAGGCTCATTGATCTTCCAAAATTGCGTTTGAAAACTGCTGCATGGTCTGCCCCCCAAGGAATGCTTTTCCCATATCCGCCAAGAGCTGTTGATAGGGGGCCTTGGCCGCGTAGTGCTTGTAATTGAAAGCCCCGCACGAAATCCCTATCGGGGTCGGTCTCATAGAATTCCTGACTGATCAGCGAGGTCGCAAAGGGGCCTGCATAGGATCGCAAATCCTCAGCAAAAACACCGGTTACGATGGCGGTCGGATGCAGCATCAAACCATGGCCAAGTCTGGGATTGTGCCAGCCTTCGGCAGATTGAAGCGGGATGTTGGTTGACATCGCATTGCCTGCAAGCACCAACTCACTGCATATAATCCGGCGTTTCCGGCCATCCTTATCGATGATTTCCAACGCCTGGACATTGGCGTTTTTCACCTCAATGAGGCGAACAACCGCACGTGTTTCCAACTCAACACCAAGCGCCAGCACATCCTTAAGATAGGCAATATCTGCGCTGGCCCGGGCGTGGCGCGGGCATCCCATGGCGCAAGGCCCGCAATTATTACAGGCCTGCCGGTCATCAGCGCGGTCACTGCTTAGAATGGCAGCGTCGGCAGGCCACCAATGCCAACCCAGATCGTTGGCGGCGTGGGCTAATTTATGGCTGCCATCGCATAGGCCCAAAGGCGGGTGAGGCCGCGTGGCGCGAGGCGGGTTCGCCGGATCACCGGCAAGCCCAGACACGCCCATCATCTGGTCATTGATATCCATGTAATCATCAAGATCGTCATATCCGATGGGCCAGTCGAGGGCGACGCCATCCTGACTTTTGGCACAAAAATCAGAGGGTCGAAAGCGGGGAAAATGCGCCCCCCATCTGATCGTGCTCCCGCCAACCGCATTGAAAAATGCAGGCTTTATTGGAGTATTTTCATCCTCAACAGGATAGTCAGCTACGTTTTTTCTAATATTTGGATTGGCATGAAAACGCCGCAACAGTGCTAGCTCCCAGTCACTGTGGAGGCTTGGCGCATTTCTCTGATCGACAAAATCACCGCGCTCAATAATTTTAATTCGTAAATCAGGTTGACGCGATGCTAGCCGCCAAGCAAATGCCAGACCAGTCGCCCCCGCGCCGACGATTACAATATCTACTATTTCGTCATCCATATCGATTTAGATCAGACGTGCAATCAGCTCACCATCACTGATCGCATCATTTACACGTCGGGGAGCCATCGCATCCCCTACAAGGTGGCATGGCTTGGTTTTGACAAGTTCGTGATACAAATGATCATTCGCCGAGCTACCCTGAACCATAACAATCGAGGAAATGTTGTTCTGGATATGCTCGTCACCGGTATAGACATCACGCATCACAACCTGATCTTCACCGATGGAGACCAACTCTTTATCGACGTGAAAAACAACGCCCAGCTTTTTCAGCATGCCGTGTACTTTTCCCCAATCCCGGCTGCTTGCAAGATCAGGTGAGGGCTGGCCTAGCTGCGTGACGAAATGAACGTTTATGCCGCGCCGGGCAATAATCTCAGCCACAACCGCGCCTTGGCGTCCACCCATAATATCGAAAATAAGAACCGTTTCACCAAGGTCGGGATTGGCGTCCAGAACCTCGGTGTAGCTATAGACATTTTGACCGTCAGCACCGGGCAAATCTGCGCCATTCCATTTTTCCGGCCGTAGCATTGTCCAGCCATGTTTCAGCCCGGTAGACCCGGCAGCAATAACCACCTCATCAAAATCTGCCAAATCATCCTTGCTGACAAACTCGTTGCAACGCACGGTGATATTTTCCTCGGCAATCCGGTCCTCCAGCCAGCTAACAATGCCAGTCAGTTCTTGGCGTGACTGGGCCTGAGCCCACCAATTGATCTGCCCTCCAAGGACGGGCTTTGCTTCGAACAGGGTGACCGAGTGGCCGCGTCTGGCAAGGGTCCAGCTTGCGCGCATTCCCGCAACCCCGCCGCCAACCACAGCTACATTTTTGATGGTGGTAGCGCGCGGCACTGAATTTTCATCCAGTTCACGCTCCTGCCCCGCCGAAGGATTATGGATGCAGCCTACCGGAGCTTGCGCAAAAATGCGTGACATACACCAGTTCGCACCAACGCAAGGGCGAATTTTCTGACCTTCGCCTTTTAGTGATTTTTCGGCCCATTTAGGATCAGCAATCAGGGCTCTGGCCATACCGACAAAATCGCATTTGCCTTGTTCCAGCCATTGCTCGGCCTCATCGGGATTGGTAATCCGTCCAACACCCACCACAGGCACGTTTAACTTGGATTTAATGTGTCCGGTTGAATTCAGCTGGAACCCGTGTTCTTCGGGCGACGTAGGGTAAATCAGCATTCGATTGACGTAGGTGCCATGGCTGAACGAGATATAATCAATCAGACCTGTCGCCTCAAATTCCTTGGCACTATCGGCCCATTCATCCGGTCCCAGCCCGCCCTCATGACCATCATCCGAATTCAGCCGCATGCCCATGATCATGTCTGAGCCAATTTCGGCGCGGGTGGCATCGAGAATTTCCATCACGATGCGCATTCTGTTTTCCAGAGTTCCGCCATATTGATCTTTGCGGAAATTTGTTCCGGGAGATAAAAACTGGTTCAGCAAATATCCGTGCGACATACCGTGAACTTCAACCCCGTCTAAGCCGCCCTCACGCGAATATCGCGCAGATAAACGATAGCCCTCGATTATTTCATTAATGTCGGAAGTGGTCATGACATGCGGCATTTCCCGGTAGACACCGCAGGGAACCGCCGATGGGGCCCAGACCGGCAGCCCATTGGTCACCCCGTTTGTCTGTCTGCCGCGGTGCCAAGGTTGCGAGAGAAGCAACGTGTCATAGGCATGAACCGCATCGGCAAGCTTGCGGTACTCCGGCACCATCCTCGGATCAAAAGCAAAGGCTTTTCCCTTATAGGGCTGTGTCGTTGGATGGGTTGCCATTGCCTCCATCGTAATAACCGCAACACCGCCTTTGGCGCGCTCGGTGTAATAGGCAATATGCGCGTCAGTGAATAGATGATCTTTGACCAGCAGCGTAGCGTGAGCTGTCATCCAAATTCTGTTTCGGGCGGTTTTGGGGCCCAATTTAATGGGGCTGCTCAGAATTGGATATGCTGTTTGGTTCATCGACTATCTCTTTAAATTTCGTTGGCTCTTTAAATTTTGTCGGCTCTTTGAATAATGTTGTTGCCATGTGCGATTTGCGAGCAGCTGGCAAAATGACCATTGGAAATTTTTTCGCTCATTGGAATGGATGTCTGGCAGTCGTCAACGGCAACGGGGCACCGCGTATGAAAGGCACATCCCGAAGGCAGATCGATAGGTGACGGAATTTCGCCAGTAAGCGTCAACTTGTTCAGCTTTTCATTTGGGTCAGAGGGAAGGTGGGCAGAAAGAAGGGCTTGAGAATACGGATGTGACGGATCTTCAAAAAGCTTATCCTTGGGCAATTGCTCGACGATATGCCCCAAATATAAAACGGCAATCTGATCACTTATCAGCTTTATCGTGCCCAAATCATGGCTGATAAACAGGAATCCTGCCTGCGTTTCATCGCGTATTTCTTGCAACAATTCCAAGATGCCAGCACGCACAGACAGGTCTAGCGAGCTGGTCGGCTCGTCCAGAATAATCAGCTTTGGATTGGTGGCTATGGCGCGGGCTATGCAAACACGCTGGAGCTGACCGCCGGATAATGCGTTCGGCGTGCGGGTAAGAAAATCAGTGCTGAGGCTAACACGCTTTGCTAACGCTTCGGCACGGTCAGCACATTCAGACCGGCTCATTTTATAGTGAATCTTCAGCGGTTCAGCGATCAAATCCCCAATTTTCATGCGCGGATTAAGGGCGCTCCACGGATCTTGGAAAACCATCTGCATATCTTTGCGCAGGGGCCTGATTTTGTTGGAAGGCAGGTCGGTGATATCTTTGCCATCAAAGTGAATCTGACCGGACGTTGGATCGGTTAAGCGTAGAATTGTGCGGCCGATTGTGGATTTACCCGAACCACTTTCGCCCACCATTCCCAAAACCTGACCGCGTTTTATTTCGAGATCAACACCGTTGACGGCATTTACGAAACTGTTGGCTTTGCCGGTTGGAAACCGTTTTACCAAGTTTTTCGCCGACAAAATTACATCAGCCATCAGATCGGCTCCCATTTTTCTGGGTCTTAGCTTTCTTGGGCTTGGCATGATGACAGCGTGCTCTATGGCCATCGGCAATGGTTTTGAACGGCGGCGTAGTCTTGCAAATGTCAGTCACAAATGCGCAGCGATCCTGGCTGAGACATCCTGTTGGAAGATTAAAAAGATCTGGGGGCTGGCCGCCAATCTGGGGCTTGCTGCCAAGACTAAGCCGCTCAGGTGTGGATGCCAGAAGGGATTGTGTGTAGGGGTGTGCAGCGTTCAAAAACACATCGCGCACGCTTCCCTGCTCAATAATTTCACCAGCAAACATAACCGCAACCTCATCACAGTAATGCGCGACAATACCTAGATCATGCGTGATGATCATTGATGCCATATTAAACTGGAGGACGAGTTCTTTTAGCAGATCAAGAATCTGCGCTTGAACCGTTACATCAAGTCCGGTCGTTGGCTCGTCAGCGATCAATAATTTGGGTTCGTTCATCAAAGCCATGGCAATCAGAACGCGCTGTGCCATTCCACCAGACAGCTCATGCGGCCAGGCCTTTTGTCGCTGCTCCGGATCAGGAATTCCGACAGCGACCATCATCTCCAATGCTTTGCGTTGAGAAACGCTAATCGGGCCACCTGAATGGGTCTGATGGATGCGCACCAGCTGATCGCCAATCCGCGTTAACGGGTCCAGCGAGCTTCGCGGGTTTTGCACAACCATAGCAATGTCTGCGCCGCGAATTTCATTCAGCTCATCGGGAGATAGCGTCAACAGGTCTTGGCCATCAAATTGAACCGTTCCACCAACGATTTTTGCCGGGGGGCGAAGAAGTCCGCAGATGGATTGCGCGGTGAGGGACTTGCCAGCGCCGGTCTCCCCAACGATGCCAAGAATACGGCCAGCATCAAGAGAAAGACTGATGTTGTTAAGCGCTTTTGCTTCACGCAGCTGATTGTCTATATCGCGAAAAATAAAATGGGTCTTTAAGTCAGAGACGCAGAGCAGGCTCATTTTTCAGTCCTCCGCCGCGGATCAAGGACATCTTGAATTCCATCACCAAAAAGATTTAGACCGAATACCAGAAAAATCAGCGCAACGCCGGGGAAAATTCCTACCCACCATTGGCCGGTGATCATAAATTCTGCGCCTTGGCGGATCATCGCGCCCCATTCGGGGGTAGGGGCCTGAATTCCAACACCAAGAAAAGCCAAGGTGGCACTGATACGGACGGCCCAAGCAGCGCGAACAGCGGTCTGCGCCATCGCACCTTGAATCGAATTAGGAAGAAGGTGAACGAACAAAATTCGCCATGTCGGATTGCCAGCAGCGATAGCACTTTCAACGAAAATCGAGCTTCGTAATGCCAGCACCTCAGAGCGCACAACTCTTGCAAAAACCGGGCTATCAAGGAACCCCAGCACAAGAACAACATTGATCAGGGACTGGCCCGTAGCGGCAACAACGGCGAGGGCTAGGATAATCGAGGGGAAAACCCGAAGCCCGTCGAAAAAGCGCATCAGCACCTCATCCAAAAGCCCGCCCCGATACCCGGCAATGAGTCCTACCGGAACACCGATCAAAACTGAAATAATGACCGCCGGAATGGCAATACCAAACCCAATTTTGGCACCATAGATAACGCGTGAAAACACATCCATTCCATTGCCATCGGTTCCAAACTAATGTTCAGCAGAAGGTGCTTGTAGAATGCGATCCGGATATGACGATACCGGATCATGGGTCATAAAGCCGCCGGAGAACATCGCCAGTACACCAAAAAACAGGATGATTAACACACCAGCGGTCGCCGTCGGGCTAAGCCGACTTACGCCCCTAATACGATTGGCAATACGATTTGAAAGTGATGTTTGCTCAGCCTTGATCTTCGACATGTCAGTTCAACTCTACACGGGGTTCGATTAGGGCGACCACGATATCAACGATCCAAAAGATCAATACCGAAAACAACGCCAAGACCAGCACATAGCCTTGAACAGCGGTGAAATCGCCGCGGACGATTGCGTTCAGGCCATATTGCCCCAACCCGCCCCAAGCAAAAACATATTCAATGAGAGACATAGTCCCAACCAAGCCGGTGATTTCTGTCCCTACAAAGGTCAGCACCGGGGTTGCACTATTGCGAAAGACAATTTGGCGGACAGTTTTTGCTTTCAGCCCGCACGCCCGTGCATATCGTACGGCATCAGACGAAATCACCTCTAACGCAATCGCGCGGGTTTGCTTGATGATCGGGGCTGCAGAGACGATTGCCAAGCAGACCACCGGCAGAATCAGATGTGATAATGATGAATGTGCCGCGCGCCAGTTTGAGCTTAAAAGACTGTCGATAAGATAACTGCCGGTTACAAAATCTGGAGGGCTGACCATCAGGGAAATTCGTCCCATGCCCGGCGGTGCCCATCTAAGAAGATAGAAAAAGACGAATAACATAACCAATCCCAGCCAATAGGTGGGAATCGAAAATCCTAGGAGCGACAGGATACGGGCACTTTGATCAAACCGGCCATTTGGTTTGAAAGCTGCCCGCAGACCAATAGGCACCCCGATAAAAGTTCCAATACCGATGCCCCAAAAGAGCAATTCGAGGGACACCACAGACCGTGCGGCAATATCATCAAGCACGGGTCGGTTCGAAAGCCAACTTTCACCGAGATTTCCTTGAGCAACATTTTGGGCATAGATAAGAAACTGTTTCCACAGCGGTTGGTCTAGGCCGAGTTCCTCCGTTATCATCTCAAATTCTTCTGCGGTCGCTGTTGGACCAGCCAGAAGCCCAACTGGATCAAGCCCGCCAATGCGCACAAGCATAAACGTCAGGAACATCACGCCAACGAGCAGCGGAATTACCATTAAGATCCGGCGGATGAGAAACGTAGTAAAATTCATTTTTGAAAATCTCTGGGAAAACGAGATGCGGAAACCAAGATGTAAAAAAGATTGAAGGCATTGCCGTCAAGATTAACGGCAATGCCAAATTTGTTTAGTTCATTTTCATTTCACGCCAGCGCTCATGCTCATCCGGATAATGTACCCAGCCGCTAAGCTTAGGGTTCATTGCCTCAAATGTGGCCGGATAAGTTGTCAGGATCCAAGGAGCATCCTGCACCCAGAGTTTCTGGGCCTCATCCATCATTGCAAGACGCTTGCCTGCGTCCAACTCTTCGCGTGACTTGTCGATCAACTCATCAACACGGGAGTTTGAGTAAGCGGCACGGTTCGAAACGCCCTTACTGTGAGAGATAAGATACATGGTGTAAACGGGGTCCAGAACAATCGGTCCATCTTCCCAAGTGAAGAAGCACATGCTCATCTCTTTAGGTGATCCCTTTGCCCGCATCTCGGATGTTGTTACCCGTGTTGGCTGAACAGCAACACCAACCTTTTTCAGCATGTCTGCAACCTGAATTGCAATCGGCTCCTGATGCCAGAAAGCGTCGGCATAAAGCAGCTTGATTGGCTCAGACATTCCGTCTGGATAGCCCGCCTCGGCAAGCAGTGCCTTGGCCTTTGCCGGGTCGTAATCATAGTCAAAATGGTCAGGGTTATATCCATCCACGATTGGCGGTACGATTGAGCGAGCAATATCAGCTTGGCCGGCAAAAACAGCAGTGTTAAGGGCGTCTTTATCAACCGCATAGTTGAATGCTTGGCGAACCCGAACATCATCAAACGGCTCACATTTCGGATTCATACGTACCGAAGCGATAGAACGACCCGAAGCACGATCCACTTTCACATTTGAGTCGGCCTGCAGATCAACAACCTTTTGAATTGAAGGACGGTCGATAAGATGTACCTGCCCCGTCTTCAGCAGCGTTACACGACTCGCCTCAGATGGAACTTCTTTATAAATGACCTTGTCGAAATATAGGTCGCCGCCAAAGTAGTTTTTGTTGGCAACATAGACAGCCTGATCATCTGGGCGAAGTGAGTCCAAATGATATGCCCCAAATCCAGCTGTATTCGACTGCATCCATTTAAGCGCCCACGGATCATCGTCAGTGGCATGCTTTTTGGTTTCAGTTGAATCATAGATACCCGGAACGTACAGCGTAAGCGCTTTCAAAAAGATCGAGCTTGGTGCAGACAATGTAAATTCAACATCATATTTTGAGATCGCCTTGACCCCAACGACGTTGGAAACTCTGGCAATGAAATTTCCAGTACGCTTTTGCGCAAAAGACTTTGACCAGCTCCACTCAACATCGTCAGCGGTTAATTCATTACCGAAAGGGCTTTTGATGCCTTTTTTGAGTGTAAAGACCCAAGTCTTGCCATCTTCTGAAATTTTCCAGCTTTCGGCAAGATGCGGCTCGACTGTAGACGGATCATTGACAACCCTACCATCGACTGTCTTTTTTCCATAAATAACCAAGTTTTCGTAGGTTTGAACCACAACATTCTGAGTGTGTGCTTTCAGCGCATCACCATCAAATCCTTCTGGAACTTGTGGTGAGGCTACAATCAGCGTCTCAGCCGATGCTGCACTTGCCATCGCGGCAACGGCAACTGCCGCAGCTGTCGACAATAAGTAACTTTTTCCTATCCTATTCACGTGCTTGCCTCCTTTAGTGACGTTGTTATTAACAGGGACCTAACCAGCCTTTGGATTCATAAACGGCACGCGGAAGTCTGATCTGACTTCGGCC
>JAACDV010000087.1 GCA_009936825.1 Bacteroidota bacterium
GGGGGCCTCTAGTAAATAGGTGGGGGGCCTCTAGTAAATAGGTGGGGGGCCTCTAGTAAATAGGTGGGGGCCTCAAGTAAATAGGTGGGGGGCCTCTAGTAAATAGGTGGGGGGCCTCTAGTTATTAGACTAGGGGGGCGGGCAAAGGTTTTCCTGAACAGCCCTAAGAAGGGAGTAAACACCTCATTGACCGGCAAGACAGAATTCCCTAAACCGCGCCATATTTACCCCTCGCCGATGGGCGATAAGCGCGTCGGTAGCTTTGCCAGCGGAGGCAAACTCGCGGTAATATCCACAAACCGAATAATGTTGACCGGGCACACATGTCTCCTCACTTTGCGGGGTGCTCACCCATGTGCCCGAACGACCAAAATCTCCATGAATTGCGACATTTGAATTGAACAAGCTGGTTGCTGGCTGACATACCGAAGTGCGAAGCGTCACGGGCGAGGTGCTGGCGCTATCGCAGCTGTAAAAGTCACTGCCCCCTGCCCAGTTGGTATAACGGTATAGGCGGCCCGAACTTGTCGGTTGCACCAGCACGCGTTTGATGTGAAGCCTTGCAGTCGGATACTGATCATACTCAAAAAATCTGCGCCCGCCGATGCCTACCTGAATTCCGGAGATAGCGTCATAGGGTACGCCGTTAATGCCATCACCCTTCCAGAAATTTCTGTAGTTTTCGGGACCGGCTCTCCATCTAAACGTCGCTGTTCCGTCGGATTTTGCTGCAATCCACCCGTTTATCCAACCCGGAGACGCTCTGGTCATCATTACTTTTTCCAGATGATCCTGTTCACTCTGCGATGTAATGGTGACCATGTGAGGTGTCATTCCGCAAAATTTAGGGTCGGGCTGGGCAGCTTCAATTAGCCCCGTATTGAAATTGTTGACCTGCGTGCTTTTGTCCACAAAGTCGTACATCCGAAAGTCGTTATTTTCAAAGAACGGCAATGCGCCAACGCCAAAGGTGAACGTCTTATCGGTTTCTGCCGAACTTCCTTTTGGCCGGTACAGCACCTGACCCATGACTCTTGCCCAAAGCTTTGTTGTAATGGGCTTGCCGTCATTCGTTTGAAATTTCAAAACCCCTAATTTGGGGTACCAGGTTCCGGTGACCGTCGTTGGCATATTCGGCAGGTCGGAAAACACAATATTGCCGCCAACATTGCTTTTCTTGGCGAACAGAATATCAACATAACCATCTGCAGTGCCTTGGTAATTTTCAACCGCGACAAAGGCCGTACTGAACGTACATGTCGGGCTGGAAATTTTGGGCTTGGCATCAATCCGGCACAGCTCAAGGCGTTTTATGGTGCGCGTTGAGGCCAATGTCCTTGATTGCGTTTTCTGGGTGACATTGGGGCCATCAGCAATCCCCTTTCCGACTGCAAAATTGGCAATGACTGTTTCCGGATTACTTCCAACCACCTCGAAGAAACCATTGGCTGAAGGAACAAAAATATCATCGGAACGCGGCTCCCAGACCGCCGTTCGCGTTTGCGCCGCGCTTTGACCGGTGCCGGACGGCGGAGCCTTCGCTGTTGCCGATTCCCACATCGTATAAAGTTGATCGGCATCATCATCAATAAAACAGAATGAGTGAAATGACGGATCATCAACCACATGCTTGCGAAGCGGCGTTGAGGGTCCAAAATTCATCATCCTGCCGGTATTACCTATCACCCAGCTTCCCCCATTTGCATAACCGGCAGGAGGGTCATTATCCAGTGCCCAGTGCAAATTCAACTGGTTTGAAAGACTTGCCACATTCTGTTCGCGCGCCACCAGCGCCGTAATTTCCGCAAGGCTGAGGCGTCGGCTCCAAATCCGCAGGTCAGATATTAGCCCCTCAAAACCCGACTGATAATCACTGTAATGCCGGCCAACAAATAGCGACGTTTTTGCCGTTCGGATGCGCGGGGCAAGGTTGCCGGGGCAATTCGGATTTATCACCGGCGTAAAGGTGCCCGGTATCAGCCTTCCATTTACATGTAGCGCGATATCGTTTGGTTGAATATTGCGCGTGCCGCTGCCCTGAAAGGTTACCACAATGTGGTGCCAGTTTCCGTCACGAAGGTCGATCGGCATATTCAGCAAATATCGGGCGCAGTTAAAGTCCAGCATTATCTGGCCGTCCACCAGTTGAAGCCCGAATTCACCGTGCGCACCTTGTCCCCACTGAACAATCGTAGCGCGGCCAGATTGCGCCATATGGGGTTTGATCCAAACCGAGATGGACCGCGGCGCATAATCAAAAATGTTAAACTGGCCTCCGGCAATATTTGCCGTTCGCAAATACTGATTGTGCCCATTAAATTCAAATCCCGAGCGTTCGTAATGGCCAATGGATTTCAACCGAAGGCAGTCTTTCTTGCCAGACCCCGCTATCCGGTCAGACACCTCAACGGCGTCAGAATTTCCCAGCTTTACCTGAACACGCCGCAAAGCCAGATCGGCATTCGCCTGCTGTTCTGCCAGATTCGTGGTGACCACATTTGCGCGCTGAATATCAATAACAGTCCGGGTAACGCCAATCGAAACCAGAGACAGAATCAGAATGTAAACCAGAAGTTCAACTAGGGTGAACCCGGCAATTGCAGCTTTGATGGGCCGAAAAATGCCGCGCTTCCAACTTTTAAAAGACCTAAATTTCATGCCTGAAAATAGTGTGCGTTAATAATTTTTTTATAATTTTTTCCCTTCATTTTTGATCTAATAAGGAAAATTTTTTAGGTAACAAAAAAATCAAGATTATCCACTAAGCATATGTTAAACATCGTTTTTTTAAAATAAGACCAGATAATTTAGGTATTTTTTCATATATCAAATTCCTACATATCAATGAAATAATAAATTAAATCACAAATGAATTATCCTATGAATTATGAGCCAGAATATAGATATGAAATTGCCAATGCCCCCTTATCCCAATCAGCGCATGAACCCACATTACCATCTTTGCCGTCAGCGCGAAGGCATGGCGATGCTAATGGTGTTGTTGATTACCGCGCTGCTTAGTATCAGCGCCGTTCCGATGCTAGATCTGGCGAACCGAAACAAAAAGCGCGCAATGAACCAGCAGGTGCTAACGCTGCTAAACACCGAAGCCAAAGAATATCTTGAGTTGGGAATTTATGCGGTGCAAATGGCAAACGGCGTTCCTAGCGGCTACTCGCTGACGCACTCGGCCCAAATCAAAAAACTGGCAGCAGCTTGCGAGAAGCGTGTGCAGGAAATCGACCCAAAGCTTTTGGGAACGGGAGGGTTGCATGATCCTGCCACAGTATATGCCTCGCAAGTTACCACCTCGAAGAACCGGTGGGTTGGGCAGTTTATTGTCAATAAAACCAAACCCGGCGATGAATACCAGCGTTTTGCGGTGCTTTCTTGCGCCACCGCAGTTACCGGCCAAGTCGGAATTTATGGCGCCGAGATTGCCGCCCTAAGTCGCTCATTCTATACGCTAAGTTTCGGCAAATACTGATTTTTTGATAAGGCTGCAACGCCCCCGGACTGCACCTGTCTAGCTGTTGCCCGGCGGTGCGCTGCCACCTCCCCCGCTAAATTCATTGGGATCGCACCTTTGCGATTCTTTAACCCGTAGCTGAATATCGGTTTTCTCGTCAGGCATGCCTGCATCAAAATCGATAGTTCGCCAAATCACCGCGTTGGCGGCGGCGTTTGTGGCCCGGATATTCCAACCGTCAAGGCCTACCCAGTTAAGCATTCGCAAGTTGGGATTGACGTTACCATCCCCATCGGGATCGTGTGCATAGTTTTTGAGTTCATACATTTTTGTTACCGGATCATAGGCGCCATTTCCCAGATTCAGCGGGACGATCACGCCATCATTCGGAATTTTCCAGCTGGCATCGGTTGTCAAAATACCATTTTGCTGAACGATGGTGGTCATTCTACCACTCGGCCCCATGACTTGCGGCGTGTATTCCGAGGTATCATCAAGAAACGTAAACGGATCATCAATATCCCCAAGATCACGATTCGCCTGAACATTGTTCAACTGGAAATTAACCGACCCTGCTGACTGGTCGAACGTGTCAAATTGGAAAAAGAGCGAATAGCGATTATTCGTCAGGGCGTTTGCCCCCTTTGGATCGGTCACTGTTGAATTGCCGCTGTATTGTTCATAGAGAAACACCGTAACGCGGTCAGATTTCTGAAACTCTCGCGCTTTTGGCGAATAGAGAACATAGGTTTCAGTTTGCCAGTTTGCCGGATCACCTGCGGTCAAGCTCTTGGCGAGCTTACAGTAATTCGGATGTTGGCTGGAAGCATAGGTGGTCCGGGCGCCATCGGGGCGATCAAATCTGAATTTGGTGCCGCAATAACCGTAAAATTTCGTCGGCATTTCATTTCCGCACATCGACACACTGGTAATATATTCGGTCACTTTGAATTTTGATGTCGCCGGATCATAAGTGCCAAGGTCAAAGCGTACCGCGGTACCACAGGTCTGATTGCCGCAATTGGCGATAACATCAAGAACCGTGTTGTCCTGTTTGATCAACGAGCTACCGTCAACGACCATTCTGCCCGTCATATTGTCAGTTCCAAAGAAACCCGGCGGCGAGCGATATTGCAACTTCTCAAGCGCGACCCGAACATCAGTAGCTTTTCCCGCAATTTCCAGGCTTTGTGAGAGGGATCCTTTAATCATCACATTCATTGCCGGGGGGCCTATATCCAGCGTTGATAGGCTTTCCGCCACCGACAGCTGGACCGTAATGTTGGTTTGCGGATCATCTACCAAGGTATCGACAATATTCGCAGCATTTATAATGCCGGCGCCAATCATGCGGTGTCGGTCCGGCATCTCAATGCCAATTCCGGGGGTGCCAACATCAGGCACCTCGATTAACGAGGTGTGAAACAGGGCCGGATTTTTTGCATTATAGGCAACAAAACGCGGCATCAGTATTTGCGTGCCTTTGGGCACCCCGCTGCTGGCATTCTGTCCCCATTTCAGACAGTTTGCGTCATCAACGCGCACCGTGGCAACATTTGCTGTCTGATCAACCACCAGCGGCTGACTGATCGTACAGCGCCCGATTCCGCCATCAAAACCAGTGGTTATGGAAACGCCTTTGGCAACCAGCCGGTTCAGGCTTTCGGCGATCGAAACACCGTTGCGCGAGATACAATTGGCGGTGAACTTAAAAGTCCCGGCACTAATATTGGCATCGAAGAGCAACGGACATATTGGGTCAATGCCGTTTAACCTGCCGCTATTGCCAACCAACGTGACAATTTCAACACCGTCACCTTTTTGCAAATCATTCGGCATTGATGCGTTTTTGTAGATTTGAGGGGTCGTCGACTCCCCCACCTTCCCATCGATGAAATCCTTATAAAGATAGGATGAAATAGCTTCGCTTTCCTGCTGCGAGTTCAGTTTTATGGACTCGCCAAGCATAGTTTCATCGGTCATGCCGATCATCTGGATTGCCGCCACGCTGACAATCGATAAAAGCGCCACCGCAACCAGCATTTCCACCAATGAAAAACCACCACGAACATCTTTACAAAATTTCAGAAAAACCCGCCTCACCAATCATCTCGCCTAATATGAATTAACTAAATATTAAGAAATGGTGCATTAAACTCTTGAGCAAAGTAAAAACTATGTCCAAGCTGAAAAGAATTGGGAGAAACGCCTAATTACGCGCATGAAACCTAAATACGCGCATAAAGACTAAATACGCGCATGAAAACTGGGGTTCCCGATTGACGTCAGGGGGGATGTGTTTTATCACCCATTTCGGCGGCCCGATGGCAGAGTGGTTATGCAGCGGTTTGCAAAACCGTGTACATCGGTTCAATTCCGGTTCGGGCCTCCATCATCTATATTTCTTTCCCGTTGCCGCTTGGTGATGCCGCTTGGTGATGCCGCTTGGTGATGCATATGAATCGCCCTAGGCTATCTATGTGTTAATAACTCCTTGTTAGTGGGACTCCTTGTTATTGGTTTCGGGCCGGTTTTTATATGGTCATCCGCGGTCGTGGGTGTACGCCTTTATGCAATCAGGACATTTTTTTGTCCGTTTAGACATCGTCGTGATCCATGCGCTTACTCATCTCTCTTTCCGCGCTTCTCATCTCGACTTTTTTTGTGCAGATGGGGATTGGCTCGCTTCGCCCCTTTGATGCTATTTCCGGACAGGTTTTAGGGTTTACGCCGGTTGAGATTGGCTTTTTGGCGTCGGGGCATTTCGCCGGCTTTCTTCTTGGATGCATTTTCAGCCCAATTCTTGTTCGGCGCGCCGGGCATTCGCGCGCTTTTGCCTTGATGGCTGGCATTGCCATCATTTCCATTATCGCGCATCCGATTTATCCAGAGGCAACGTTCTGGACGGCCATTCGCCTGCTTTCGGGATTTTCGGTTGCGGGGTGCTATACCCTGATCGAAAGCTGGTTGCAGGCAAAGGCCACAAACGAGATTAGGGGCCGCCTTTTCAGCGTTTACCGGATCATTGATATGTCTGGCCAGTTGATGGCGAATGCGATGATCGCCACACTGACCCCGGCGAGTTATATTTCCTATAACATTATTGCGATTGTGATGTGTCTGTCGATCCTGCCGTTGGCGTTGACCCAGAGCAAAGAGCCAGAGTTGCCCGAAACCGTTTCCTATCAGCCTTTATTTGCCTATCATGTATCGCCGCTGGCCGCCCTTGGCGTTGTTGTTGCTGGATTGTCCACTGCAACTATTGGCTCGGTTGGGCCGATTTATGCGCTTGCCGTTGGTCTGGATATCTCGCAAATAGCGCTGTTTTTAGTCGTGTCGATCATCGGCGGGATGCTGTCACAATTTCCGGCCGGACTCCTTGCCGACAGGCTATCGAGGCGAGTTGTGCTGCTTGCCTTAAGTATCATGGCCAGTGTTTTATGCATGGTCATGACGCTGCCCCTTGCAGATATGAAGCCTGCCGGAATCCCCCTAGTTTACGTTCTATCATTCCTGTTTGGATTGACGACTTTTCCAATTTATTCGATCTGTGCGGCGCATGCCTCGGACTTTGTTGATTCCAGAAAGATGATGACTCTTAGCGCCTCGTTGATTTTCTTCTACGCATCCGGCGCGATTGTCTCTCCGCTGATTGCCGGTTGGATTATCGCCAAATATGGGGCGCCGATGATGTTCAGCATGATTTCGGCAGCGCATGTGACTCTCATGCTCTATACGATCTGGCGCTATTTTGCCCGGCCTACCCTGCCCGCGCTTCGCCGCTATGCCTATGTGCCGCGAACCTCTATGTTCATCGCCAGCATTTTGCGCCCGCGCCGGAGTAGGAATAAGGATGACCATGACAAATCCTCTCAAAAACCCGGTGATAAGGACGAAACATCATAGATTTTGCAGATTTTCGGCACCCTTCAAACAGGCAGATTAATATAAATGATCTACAGCCGAACATTTGCAGTTGTGATACATCATAGGCATCGAATATGCTGAGAGACGATCACCGTTATTCAATTTTGGCACCAAACAAAATACCAAACAAAATACCAAACAAA
>JAACDV010000088.1 GCA_009936825.1 Bacteroidota bacterium
CAACGCCGCTCCCACACTGCCCGGAATACCCAGCGTTAAAAGCGGAATCAAATTCGCGCCAACCACCGATGAATTGGCCGATTCAGCAGCGGCAATACCCTGGATATTGCCCTTACCAAAGCTTTCGGGATCTTTTGAGGCCGTTTTTGTAAAGGCATAGGACATAAAGGCAGCCGCCGTTGACCCGATCCCCGGCAACGCCCCCAGAATTGTACCGATCAGTGCACCGCGCAGCATCACAAAACGGCACGACCAGTATTCGGCCCATGTAACGCGCCGGTCATCCGGATTGCCTGTATCCGGCAAATCAATCGCCGCGCGCACCCGTCCGCCAATCTCAGACAGACGGCGTAGCATATCTGCAATGGCCAGCATTCCTATCGCGACGGAGGCCAGCGGCAGCCCGTCATATAGATCCCACATCCCGAAAATCAATCGCGGGGTATAATTCTCGGGGTCACTGCCAATACAGGCGAATAACAGCCCCACAGAAGCCGCGATAACACCCTTGACCAGCGATTGTCCAATCAGACCGGACAGCACCGAGAAAGCAAAAATCATCAGCGCCACAATTTCAATCGGACCCATCCTCAGCGCCAAAATCGCCAGCGGAGCCGATACCGTAATCAAAACAATATCGCTGAAACTATCGCCCGTGACCGACGCAAACAACGCCATCTTGGTGGCCTTTAACGGTTTCCCCTTCTTTGCCATCGGATAGCCGTCCAGCGCGGTAGCAGCGGCATCAGGCGTACCCGGCGTGTTCATCAGAACAGCAGGAATAGCGCCGCCCACAAGGCCGCCCTTATTCACCCCAATCAAAAATGCAATCGCGGGAAGTGGATCAAGGGCAAAGGTGAACGGCACCGCAATCGCCATCGCCATAACCGGACCAATGCCGGGAACCGCGCCAACAAACTGCCCTACAACAACGCCAAAGATAACAAAGCCTAGATTGACGAGAGAAAAAGCATCGCCAAAGCCTGCCAGAATTGTCGATAAATCAACCAACGCCGCACCTCTGAGCAAATTCCCGGCTCTGCCTGATCATGCTCATTTTAGGGAAGGCTCCGGTCGAGGAGCAGCTCGACAAAAATAAAGATTAGCGCTGGCATTCCGGCAACACCGAACCCCAGCCATAACGGCCTGCGCTCACCTATCATCAGCATGATAACCAGCGCCAGAACCGGCGCAACATATACAAATCCCAGCAATGTCATAGCATAGATAGCGCCCGCCAGAACCGCTGCATAAGCCGCTGCCGAGATAAAAAAACGCATATCCTGTGTTTGATGTCCTGTCGGCTTTATGACCAGAAAGCCGCCGCAAACAACGATGATCCAAGACAGAATATTGGGCAGGGTAGCCGGCGCAATACTCCCATCCTCGGGACCTTCCACATAGGTTGGAATAATCGTAAAAATCATCGCCAATCCCAGCAAAACACAAAAGCAACCGGACAGGCGATCAGCAGAAACCTTCATATAATCCACCTAAAAATAGCTCTGCCGCGGCGATGCACGGCAGAGCCCGAGATTATTTGGCAAAAAGCACGCCGACGTTCGCAAGACCTTCAACCATCATTGTCTTGGTGTCATCCGCCCCTAGGTTCAAAGGCGGGTTTTTAACTGCATTATTGACGATTTTGATCATTTCCGGTGACTTCATCGCGTTTTCGATAGCCATGGAAATAGCTTTGACTGCCGCCGGATCTGTTCCGGCAGTAGTCGCCAGATAGAAATACGGATCGACATAAGCATTCACGCCACCCTCAACAAATGTGCCAACTTCGGGGGCATAGCTGAGACGCACCGCATTACCGCCGGCAATCACTTTCATGGTTCCAGCTTCGGCATGTGGAAAATGCTCACCCGAGCTAAAGCCAGCCAGAACCTGACCACCAAGGATCAGCTTCATTGTCTCGGCGCCGCCTTCGGTCGAGACCATGTTAAACGAGGCCCCGGTTTCGCGCGCGGTCACATCCATCAGCAATTTTTGCGGAGGCGCACCAAAGGCAACCGGCATGCTGCCTTGCGCTTTAGCATAGGCAACCAATCCTTGCAGATCATCAAACGGTGCATCCTTAGCCGCAACAAGCGCCAACTCAGCCTTCGAGATCGTGCCAAGATAATCAAAACTGTCCAGATCAAATGGCAGCTCGTCACCCCGGCGAACAAGGTTCACCAAAATCGGCATGCTGACACCAAGGCCGATAACCTTGCCGCGCGGAGGCATTTTCGCAATGCCGGTAAACATGGCAACACCACCGCCGCCAGTTTTGTTTTCGGCAATAACGTTCCAGCCCGTCTGATCTTCCATCACCTTGGCCAGAACGCGGCCCATAGTGTCGGTAGAACCACCAGCACCAAACCCTATCTGCATCGTCAGCGAGCCGTCCGGCTTCCAGTCAGCAGCCATAACCGGGCCGGCCAAAGACAAAACGGCGCTTGCAGCGAATACTGCAAAAATGTTTTTAAGTTTCATGAATCAGTGTCCTCCGTTACCTCAAAATGTGCCCCGGTTGCGGGACTGTTTATCCGGTTGAATTATCCGGCTCATTAATATCCAGATCATTAAAATGAATCAGTAATGCGGTCAATAAAGGGGCGGCCCTACAAGAAGCCCCTATTCATCTGTATGAAATTACCCACACACAATAATCATAACATGTCATCTAAACATGTCATCTAAAATGGAAAAGCAGGACCGAGACGGCAAATCCACTGCTTGCGAAGCACTGCCGATAGCCGTGATGCATTTTTTGCACATCAAATATGCAAATTGAGCAGTATAGGTTCTCACGGTTGATCAGTATAAAAAATTTGCCGCCGATGCTGATCCTTTTGGGTTTCAGCGTTGGTGGCACGAAATTTCAAGGCTCTCCAGCCCCGCGCCAAGGCCCTCTTGCCCCGCGTTTGAACAGAAAGGTCTACCAAAGTGTTCGTCTTACGACCCGCAGAACGATTATTCAGACACAGATGTGTACGCGAATACCGCCGTTATCGACAGAAATTAACGCTCCTAGATGTCTGAGAAAAAGCCCCTGCTGTTCCTCCCGGCGGGGGCTTAATCTTTGGCCCAGAAACCCCGGAAAGGGCGACTTGCTCATTGGTGGCTCCGAGGACTACATGCTATCGCGTTGACATATATCGGGCGTCACTTTGTGATCAGGCGTTCACTTCCACATCTATGACATAGTTCTCGAACCTGTTCACCTTAGCTATTTCTGCATCCCAATCGGCATTTCGTATAATTTCGATACATGCGTTAAATGCTTCAACACTATCAAAAAACATAATTCCCATATGTCTGAATTTGCCTTGCTGACCAGCCAGAACGCCGTGTTTTGAGTGCGTCAATCCCGCCTCGATTAATTTGTCTTTTATAGCCATGAAAGAATCGAGGTCTTTTTTCATGTGGGCTTCTAATTCCCACTGGGTTGCGAAATCGTGAGTAAATGTTGCCATTATCTTGTCCATGCTTTTCCCTCTATCAACATTTTCTATCCGGTTATCCCACTATTAATATACAAGGTCCGATATGAAAAAAAGGGGCCGGCGCGGCCATGTTATTAACCAGCGTCGTTGCCGCAATGTGCCAGCAAACATAAAATGGCGAGGGGGAACTCTCGTCCTTTTTTTTGCAACTGTGCTGCGTGACACCAATTGAAAATTAAAATTTTCACATTTATTCTAAGCGGGACTTTTTTGCTTTTCTTGAGGACACCCGATGGCCGCAGTAACGGCAACCTTCACTCATTACTTCGCGACTTGTGGGAAAGGGAAGACCACATAAAAAAACCTAGATGATTTCGAGATGCTGAAGCCTACAAGAAATGCAGGGCAGTGACTGAAGGCACCCAGAAGAACAAAAAGAAAAGTCGCGTGAGCAGATTTGTGACTTATGCTATCGATGTCTACCTAAAGATTTAGGATAGGAGCAGAAAAAATGTACATGCGAGGCATCCGGGTAACATACACCAACGAGATGATGAAAAACTCTGTAGTGAGTTTCATGTCGGGACAAGTCGATTTGACTGAAGGCATGATTATTTCCTTTCGGTGTCACTTAAGTAAAAATCAAATCTTGCATGTCATGGTGTTTCCTGATGAGGAAGCAGCAAACAGCTTTGAACGTTCAGCCAAAGTATATAGTGATCAGATAAAGGATATGAGTGCGAAAATAGAAATCATGAGAGGTGATATTTCGCACTTTGGAATTGCTGGCGATGTCACACTTGACCAGTTGCGGTCAGAATAGTCTTTATTTTTTCACCTTGTCATCAACCGGATTTTCGCCGGGGGTTTTCATTTAGACACATCATCTGCCACCTTTTCCGGTGATGTCACAGATGTCGTGCGTCTCCCCTAACTCTTTTCCAGTCGGTGGGCGGTCACAGTCGGTGAGGCGGTCGCAGTCGGTGGGCATATTTGGCCAGAAGAAGTCAATCAGTACAAACAAACCTATCACACCACAAAAAAA
>JAACDV010000010.1 GCA_009936825.1 Bacteroidota bacterium
CCAAACACCGGCCTGATGTTCAAGGGTAGATTGAACTGGTAGGGTAAAACCATCCCGGACCTCATCCGCATAATTAGGATAATTGTCTGGCTCTCGCTTGGCGGCGTTGCGCAGCCAATCTGAAGGGCGCATTTGGAGCGCCGAAACCGTGGTAATTTCCTAGACGTTGAACAAATTCGAAAAACAAGCCATTGCCAAAACTAATGCCATAGAATTGCAAAAAACGTCCTGAATCATCTTCGTCATAGAGGATATTTAACGCTTGGATTTGGGCTATAAATTCTTCAGAAAGATCAAAACGGGCGGTCAAATCGGCATAGTAATTTTCTGTTTGCGGCAGAATTTCAAAACCCAATGACACCATCGTCGTGGCAAGGTCAACGGCGTTATCGGTTTGAAAAGCGATATGCTGAACAGTCGCCCCGGTGCCCTTAGCCAAAAAATTATTTGCACTGGTGCGATAGGCATCACTTCCGTTCAGCGTCAACTGAACCCGGCAATTATCTGATTTGACGACCTGACTCTTGATAATGCCATCGGGGTCAATGACGTCGACCATAGGCGATTTACGCATTGCGAATATCGTCGTATAGAACAGGCTCCAGCTGAGCATCTCATCATAGGACATGGTCTACGCAACATGATCAAACCTTGTTAACTGGCATGATTTAGCCGGCTGCGGCGGAACGGGGTCAAAATCATTTTCCCAAACGTTCATGCGCTGATCAATAAACCGGATCAAACTCGCCTCAACACCGCAAACGGCAGGCATCGCGCTTTCACCGTTTTGATACGGTATCTCGACAGGGGTTGCCCCAAGCTTTGTCGCCCGCTCATAGGCAGCTTTGGCATGGTTGGTCATCAGCGCAATTTCGCTAACAACCGATCCATACTCGCTAACCCGTTCAAAGGAACGTCCCGCCGGATCACTATTCAACAGAATATTCACATCATCATTCTGGAACCGCTTGACCAGCTTAGACTTGTGGTGACCGGCCAAAACAAAACCCATTTGACCAAGTAATTTTTCCAACAGGCTTGCATCATTTTGACTGCAGGCAAACTCGATATAAAGAACGCCGTCTAGCTGGACCCGATCTGGCAGAATGGGCAGATGCGGCGCCGGGTGATCCGCGCGCCGGCGAATTCCATCCATCACATTAATCAAAGACCGGTAACCGTCCTTTGCGACAATATCGGCATTGCCGCGCCGAAACTGGTCATTGAAAATTTCTAGCGATATCGGACCGTCATATCCTGTCGCATGAACGGCATCCATAAATGCATCAAGATCGAGATCGCCTTCGCCGGGCATATTGCGAAAATGTCGCGACCAGTAGAGAAGATCCATATCGATGGCTGGCGCATCGGCAAGTTGAACAAAGGCAATTTTATTTGACGGAATAGACCGAATACTCTCGGGATCAATTTTGCGCCCAAGGGTGTGAAAGCTATCCAGTATCAGTCCGATATTTGGATGATTGGCGCGCCGCACAATCTCCCATGCGTCACGATGGTCATAAATAAACCGCCCCCATGCTAAGGCTTCATAGCCAACCGTGATATCAAAGGAACTTGCAATTTCGCCAAGTTCGGCAAAATCATCGGCGCATCGCGTTATGCCGCCAAGGCCGGCGGGATGTACTGACGAGCAAATCAGCATGAGATCAACCCCAAGGTCACACATCAATTCAAATTTGCGTGTCGCGCGAGTGAAAGCGCGTTGACGAAGAGGGCCTTTAGGCAATCCCTCAAAATCCCTGAACGGCTGAAAAAGAGTGATTTCAAGCCCATGATCGGCAACCATATTGCGCACATCGGCGGGACGGAGGTCAAACCCGATAAAATCCTGTTCAAAAATCTCGATCCCATCAAAGCCAGCATTTGCGATTGCTGCTAGTTTTTCCCGCAGATCACCTGACAATGAGACGGTCGCAATAGAGGTTTTCATGATGTGTCTCCGTTACAAACCGTCCTGAGCAACACATCTCTGAGCGTGCCCTCATCCTTCACATCAAACCCCGTGAAGATGGAAAATGCGTCAACGCCTTGATGAAAAAATAGCTCAAACCCCGAAATAAACGGAACCCCCCGCGCCTCTATCACTTGTTTAAAAGCCGTTTCAACCGGCTGATATACGGCATCAAAGGCCCAGTTCAAATCTGACGGAATCAGGGTCTCAGGCAGAGGCAATCCGCTATACCCATGCATACCAACGGGGGTACAATTGACCACCGCGTTAAAGGCTGGCAGCTCGTTCAAATCCGCTACTATGGCGAGGCCGGGCACAAGATGATTGACTGCCTTAGCAAACCTCAAAGCTTTGTCCTGATCCGCCTCGAGAATATAGAGAGCGCTTGCACCAAGCTGGGTTAGTGCAAATCCGATTGAGCGACCCACCCCGCCAGCGCCAATCAACAAAACACGACCCGCCGCTTCATCACCGCGCGCGGCGCGATAGCTCTTCAAAAATCCGGTAAAATCGGTGTTGGCCCCGGTGAGGCTGCTAGCCTTAAAACAGATCGTATTCACCGACCCCAGTTGACGGATTGCTGCATCTCCAATGGTCACATAACCGAAGGCACGTTCCTTATAGGGAAGCGTCACATTGACCCCGCTAAAGCCGGAATCTCGCGCCAAGGCCAAGGCGGCGTCGAAGTCAAAGCCTCTTTCGGCCGGAATAATCAACTCATAGCTAAGGTCAATTCCGTACTGAGAGGCGGCGATACGATGGAGTGCGGGCGCGCTTGATGAGCGGATATTGTCGCCAATTAAGCCGAGTTTTACCGTCTGCATCAGATATTAACCTCACTCATCGCGCCGCCTCAATGCCCCAGCGCTCTTGGCAGCCACAAAACAATGTCCGGGAACATGATCATCGCCAAAGGGCAACGAGAAGTACCACCAAGAACGCCCAAATCTCTCGGATAATCTCATTCAACGGGATTTGGGTAACGGCGCTGATAACAAATAACAAAATCCCGTATGGTGGGGTGATCAATCCGATCATCGCATTCACGACAATCACCACGCCAAAATGAACAAGGTCGATCCCCAACAGGTTACACGTTGGGATAAACAAGGGCACAATCACCAGAATGATGACTGTTGCGTCCAGTACACACCCCAAAGCCAGGACCAGCAAATTGACCAGTAACATGAAGGCCAGCGGACTGATTTCAGCACCCGCAAACAGCGCCGAAATCATCTGAGGTACATTTTCCTGAATGATCACATATGTCAAAATCATCGACGCGCCAATCACGAGGCCGACCGAGGCCGCTGAACGTGCCGACTCAACAAACACCTCAAGCAGTGTTTTGACCTTTAACGCCCGGTACAGGCCAGCAGCCACAATGAGCGCATAAAGGGCGGCGATCGCTGCAGCCTCGGTTGGGGTCGTAACGCCGGAATAAATGCCGGTTAACAGAATTACCGGCATCAATAAGGCCGGTGTTGCCCGCACTGTTATGCCCGGAATTTTCCTGAGTGGCACCGGCTCTTCATGGCCAAAGCCCCGGCGATGCGAGATTAAGGCATTCATAGCCATAAGCACGCCTCCCATGAATAAGCCAGGGATAATTCCAGCTAGGAACAGACTACCGATTGAAGCGTTTGAAACCAGCGCATATAAAACCATCGGTATCGATGGCGGGATGATCGGACCAATGGTGGCTGTCGCAGCAGTGATCGCCGCGGCATATCCCCGGCTATATCCACCACTTTTCCGCATCATGTCTATGATGATCCGGCCGATGCCAGCGGCATCAGCAACAGCGGAACCAGACATTCCAGAAAAAATCAGGCTAGTCACGACATTGACATGCCCCAACCCACCGCGAAACCGGCCAACAAGAGCCACACAAAACCTTAGCAGTCGGTCGGAAATCGATCCGGCATTCATGATGTTCGCCGACACGATAAACAACGGGACCGCCAACAATAAGAACCCGTCAAATAGGCGTTGGACCATGGTTTCACCAGCGATCGCCAGGTCATGTCCTGCAACACCAAGATAGACCAATACGCCAACCAGAATGGCATAAGCGACCGGCAGTCCAAGTGCCGCGCTGCCGAAAAGCGTTAAAATGCCAACTATCAGTTCAAGGCTCACGGCAAGCCTCCCTCATCTCGCGAAGTTCCAGCTGGGCTTTTATCGATGTCTGTACCCATTGTGTAAAACAACCGGTAAAGCCTCATTCCGGATCGCAGAATTGTCATCACCATAAACACGACAATCGGCGCAAACAGCCACTTGATCGGAATTCGCTCACCGGTAATAGGCAAGCTGAGAGTTTGGATTTTTTTCAACTCCATCAGACGGTTGTTAAAAACAGTGTCAAAAGTTGGGCCAAGCGCATAGGCAAAGACACCCATCAGTAATCCAACCGTGACAAAAGCAAAAACGCGCCGCCACCGCAAAGGCACAGAGTTATAAAAAATATCGAAAGTGACATGATCCCTGTCCTGCAAGGCAAACGAGCAGCCAACAAAAATCAACCACACCCATAACAGCGAAATCAGATTGACCGTCCAGCCAATCGGCACCAATGAAGCCATCCAGGTTTCGACGGCACTGACTGGGGACAGCCAGGCCATCTTTGGTGCATAGCGGGTAAAAATTTGTAAAAGAAAAGTGATAAAAATCACCGCCAGTAACATGGCGGTGATCAGTTCAGCGGTGCGGGTCAGAGTATTCTTCAATCTTGAAAACATTCTATCCCCCGCACCGTTGATATTAAGGTCTAATTCCCCAGAGCGTTGATCTGGTCAAGCACGCCAGCGGGCCAGCTTTTCGCCACGTCACTACCGGCATATTGTGCCTCTACATGCTCGCGGAAAGCCTTCAAATCTGGCGTATATATTTCCACACCCTGACTTCTGATAAATTCTGCCAAGTTGTTCTCTTTGTCCAACTGTTTCAGTCTACCAAAAGCAGCTGCCGCATCAGCCGCACGCTGTACGGTCATTTTCTGATCTGCTGTCAAACTATCCCAAGTCTTTTTTGAGAAGGCAATATAGTTCAGGTCAACAAGGTGAGATGTCAGCGAAATCTGTTTGGTGACTTCATAGAATTTCTTGTCAACAACAGTCGGCAGAGGGTTGTCCTGCCCATCAACGGCGCCAGTTGAAAGCGCGGTATAAACCTCGTTGAATGACAGTGGAGTTGGTGATGCACCAAGCGCTTTGCCAAGGAATTGCCAAGCATCAGTGCCGGGCATCCGCAGGTTAACTCCAGCTAGATCAGCTGGTGTCATGACGTTCTTTTCGCTGCGAGGGAAGCGCAGATTTACATGACGGCGACCCAGATACATGACCGACAACAGCTTCACACCAAGCTCATCCTCAGCCTTCTTCTTGAAGGAGTCCATCAGCGGGTTGTTGAAAACGCGAACTTGATGGGCTGCGTCCTGATGCACGTAGCCGGTAGCAAAGATAGAAAATTCCGGGAAGAACTGTGCAAGCTCCTGCGCAGAAGCGATCGACATGGTTAGGTTTCCACGGCTGATGGCCTCAAGCTCAGTGCCCTGAGCGAATAGCGATCCATTATAACCCACCTTAAAGTCAGCAAAGTCGGCAACCATTGGTACGAAAACGTCTCGCATTGCGACCGAACGCATATCTGTTTCCGATGCCGATGTTGCCATCGTAAATGTCATATCGGCGGCATGGCTGTTCATAGACATCCCACCAAGCAGGCCAACTGCCACCATTGCAGCCATTGCCGTACGACGTTTGATTTTAGTGATCATCTTTTTTCCTCCTGAAGTGATCATTTGACGCCGGTTATGGCGCCGGGTTGGTCCAAGCTTTATCAGCTTTAACATGGGCCCCTGCCTTGGCAGTGAACCGCATGTTTTCCTCTGCCACCGTTTTTTCGATAGCAATCAAATCGGCGGGACAGATCGCCCGCCCAGTTTTTGCAGCCTCGCGCATCGCATCGATCACCGCGAGGGTGCATAGACCCTCATGCCCCGAAACCAACGGCTTAGCCTCGCCCCGGATCACCGCGGCAAAATGGTTTATCTGGTTGACTAGCGGGTCTGATGTCACAACCTGCAGCGCCGTTGATTCTATGGGTGACCACCAATCAGGTTCGCCGTCATGCTGCCAAATCGCCAGATCGGGAATTGATAGGGCACCCTTGCTTCCCCCAATTTGATAGGCGCTTTGACCGGTAAAGGGATAGACAGGATATTCACCTGACGTCGCCTCCCAGCTCCATGGCGATACGGCATTGTCTGACACGCTCACCGTGCCCAGTGCGCCGTTTTCAAACTTAAATATTGCAACAGCAACATCCTCGATATCATGGCCGCGTGCTGAAGGTGACATTATTGCCTGAACTTCGGTGATTTCACCGCAAAGAAAGCGCAACAGGTCAATGTCATGCACAAGATTGACCGAAACTGGTCCAGCACCTGTAATTTTGCGCCAAGGTGCAATTTCGAAATAATCGTCCGGTTTAAAGAACCAACATTTCGCATCAACAACTCGAATCTCGCCAATCTGGCCTTTGGCTAGCACATCTTTAGCCTTTTGAATGATCGGGTTGAACCGGCGATGATGACCGACCATGACCGGCACGCCCAAAGCCTCAGACTTGCTGACAATTGACCGCGCCGCATTCAGATCATGGGCAATCGGCTTTTCTATCAGAACAGGGATACCAGACTCGATACAGGTCAAACCTTGCGACATATGCAAATTTGTTGGAGTGGAAAGGATAATACCATCTGGCCGCGCGGTATTGATCATAACGGAAAGATCATCATAGCTCTCAACGCCGGCACGCGCCGCCTGTGCTGTGATAGCCTCATCAGCATCAACGACAGCACAGACTTCAACCGAACCGACCTGTCTTATGGCGGCGGCATGTCGCCGGCCAACCAAGCCCATCCCGACAATCGCTATTCGCAATCTTTCCGGACCATCCCCTTTGTCAGCAGGTCGGGCCGATAATAGATCAGCCACCGATTGATCAGAGCCGGTTCCCACTAGAAATACCCTGACCAAAGAGGTGCCAGACCTACATCATATATTTTCAAAAATATCATACAAAAAGCATAATATCATATATTTTAATTAATCAAGGGTTTTATATGATATGAATAGAATTAGTCGGTCTATCAATTTAGGCTAATTCCGGATCCCGACGTTTTCAGCGACTGCAATTGAGGCACTTGATGCGTAACACTCAAAGTAAACTTAACTTCCTTGGAAGTGCGCCGCACAATACTGTTGCAAATGCCACCTATGAAAAGCTCAAACATGACATCATCTTTGGCAAGCTGAAACCGGGCACTAAGCTGAAGCTGGAAACATTGAGGGATGAATATGCTGCCAGCGTATCGACACTGCGCGAAACGCTGAATCGATTGACCAGTGACGGGTTTGTTTCGGCGGCTGAGCAGCGCGGCTTTTTCGTGAGCCCGGTATCGGCTGACGATCTGAATGAAATTGCAACTTTGAGGATATTGCTTGAGTGCCATGCCTTAAGGGAGTCTTTGCGAAATGGCGATGATGATTGGGAAGCCGATGTTGTCGGTGCTTATCACAAACTCAGCACCACTGAATCGAGCATGAAAAACAGAAATGACGCGGATTTAGAAACCTGGAAAGAGTATGATTGGCAATTCCATCTTGCCTTAATTCGCGCCTGCAATTCCAGCAACCTACTTGGGCTTCATGCGACATTATTTGGAAAATATCTTCGTTATCAGATACTCGTCCTGACCTATCGTGGTGAAGTTGCGCGACAGGAGCATAAAGCTCTTTTTGAAGCTGTCATTGCGCGTGATGGTGATGCCGCAACAAAATTGCTAACACAGCATATCATGCACGGGTTAACCCACACGTTAGAGTATATGTAGGGTAGCTAATCGACCCCTTCTCTCTGGTGGCAGCTTTGAGGAAGTGTAGGTGTACAGGGTCAAATGTTATAATGTGGGTTACACACCGGCGCATGACCTACGTTAACCTTGGTCCCAGTCAAAAAGACACTCACCGCGAACGAAGGTAGCCTTGGCGACGTAATTATTCTCGTATTTGAACCACGAAGTCCAAAATTCCTGACAACGCTGCCAAGCTTCTCGG
>JAACDV010000089.1 GCA_009936825.1 Bacteroidota bacterium
ATACCAGCAAGGCCATTGCTGCGGTTCTCAGCTAAATTTTAGCTAAATGATAGCAGTATTGCCGCATCGCGCAGCGAGATGAAGCCGAAGTAATTCAGCATCAAGACAATTGCTGCAAGGGCCAGCCCCGCAACCACTGTCCACAAAAAGCCGTGGCTCTCCGACCAAGATTGCTGTGAATTATGGACGAAATCTTCACCACATACCGGACATCTAACTTCGATATCTTCAGTTATAATATTGGTGGGTGGAGATGCGTGAGATTTGGTTCCGGCAAGCCCGATTTTGCTTTTGCAGGCTGTGCAGGTGATGATGTGATTGTGGTGATGGGCTGAAACCAACCGTTCAAACAGGTGATTAGGGGGGTTGGCGGTAATATTGCCGGTAATATTGCTGGTAATATTGTCGTAATCGGGGTTCTGAGGGGGAACGGCAAACGCCCGCCCACAAAGATAACACACCACCGGGATATCAAAAAACCGTGAAAAGACATCCGGGATTTGAACCGACGTCCGGCAATGGGGGCACAGCAACTGCATGATGTGATGTCCGTCAATAATGCTGCAGCGCAAATCACGCTACATTATGACTTATGCAGACAGATCATTTAAAAAACCGTTATCACCCGATAAAGAATAGGTTTGTAAAGAGACTAGTTGCGTTTTTTAGATACAGTTTTCTTTGCTGCGGATTTCTTTGATGTGGTTCTCTTCGACGCAGGTTTTTTTGCTGTAGCTTTCTTGGCTGCAGGCTTTTTCTCCGTGGATTTTTTGGCAACTGGTCCGTCAAGAATTTGCGTTACGGTATCGCTCACAACATCCTTTATGATATCGCCAATAATGCCGTTCAGGTCCTTGCTCAGACTGTCAGCAAGAGCAAGGCGCAATTCGCTTCTGATTGTGGCATTTATGTAGTCCCTAAAATTGCTGGTTACATCCTCGCTCACATCCCCGATCAAGGTGTCGTTCACCTTGTGATTCCCGGTGTCATTCCCGGTGTCATCCCCGGTGTCATTTACCGTGTCGTTTGCGGGTGCGGGGTCATTCGCCAGGTCATTCGAACTTTCGGTTTTTCTGCCGGCTAAATTGTCGTTCGAGATATTTTGACGTGAAATACTTTGATCCAAAATCTTCTGATCCGAGGTTTGGGAATCAGAATTGGGAGTTGAGTCTTCAACCGCCGCTGCAATTTCCTCCATTGCGATCTCAATATTGGGCTCCGAGTCGGACTCTGGCAGCGTTTCTACCGCCGGTTTTACCTGATTTCCAAGAGCGGCATCATCTTCCCACGCTTGCCGAACCAATTCATGAATATCGCCCATATTAAGATCGGAGGGTGTGTCCATTGCGCTGGGTGTGGGCGGCTCGGTGGGCAAGATTTCCGTTGCAACTTCTTTTTCGGCAAGATCATGCAGCGTTTCGAGCCTCTGGGTAATTGAAATTGGTTCAAACTCGGGGTCTTGGCCTATCTCAGGACTTGTTAGCGAATCAGAATTTGGCGCTGAATGAACAAGTGCCAGCATCGGCGGGCCATCGCCTGCATGTTGCTCAGCTTCTTCATACAAAGCTGTAATCGATTGAGCCGTGATTGACTGCCTCACCGACGTCATGAACAGCTACTCCTTCAAACCAGAGTTTGGGCATCAAATTTTGGATGCCTAGATTCAATCGATAGTTTAAGCCCGATGATAAATGTTGCAATAGACTAGGTGACAAGATTTGGCTGTAACCAGATTTTGCCAAGATAACATCAGCATATCCAAATCGATTGCGGGGCGAATTCTGGCGTCAAGATGATCGTGAAATTCGCTCTTTAAGCGCGAAAATGCGTTTTTATTGGCGATTATTGGCGATTCGGGCGATGTTTTTGAAAAAACTATGCGTTTTCCACTTGGATGATGCAGCATTCCTCCTTAAATAACACTACGCAAAGGGCGAGCTGTCCGTGCAGTGCGGTGTTTTTGCGAAGGATGAGAAATGACAGAACAGAATGACACTGGGGATACACCCCCGGAGGATACTCTTTTGCAGGGTGGCCCAACTTCCGGGAACCCGGAGCAAGCAGACCCTGCAGAGGAAAGTTCGACCCCTGACATGACTCCGAGCCCCCATAATTCTGGCGATAATTCTGGCGATAATTCTGGCGTTCAAGATGCATCAGATTTTGGCCCTGATGGTGACGCCTCGTCTCAAGATGAGGGTTCTGCTGATCCGTTTGATGCCTTGTTGGCTGAGCGTGACTCGCTAAAGGATCAGCTGTTGCGAGCTTTAGCCGATGTTGAAAATATGCGTCGGCGTACCGAACGCGAGATGGAAACTGCGCGCAAATATAGCCATACAGGGTTTTCACGCGATCTGGTTGGCGCGATAGATAATCTGTCACGCGCCATCGATGCCGCTCCTGCCGCTGATGAGCAGGTGTCGGCCGAAACAATTGGGAGCCTCATTACCGGACTGGAACTTAGTTGGTCTGAAATTCAGTCAACAATGGAGCGTCACGGCATTCGCCAAGTTAAGCCGCTTGGCGAGAAGTTCGACTATAATTTCCATCAGGCCATGTTTGAGGTTCCAACCGCCGAGCAAGAGCCCGGAACGGTGGTTGAGGTAGTTCAGCACGGCTATGTTTTGCATGAAAGGTTGCTGCGACCGGCGATGGTTGGTGTGGCCAAGGCCCCTGCTACAGACCCGCCGCCGCAAAAAGATTAGCGGGGGAGCAAGCAGCCCGTACTTGCAACCAAAGATTGGCGTCCCATATGAACGGTATTATTTCAACGTTAAAAGCTTAGTCCCATTATCGCCGCCCTCAGGGTAAGGCATGGATTTAAGTCGAGAATATTTCACTGGGGTACTACCTCGGTGAAGATCGGTGAATGAGAAAGGAATAAGTCATGGCCAAAGTTATCGGTATTGACCTTGGAACCACAAATTCATGCGTAGCAGTGATGGATGGTAAAGAGGCGCGTGTGATTGAAAACGCTGAAGGCGCTCGGACCACCCCGTCAATGGTTGCCTTTGCAGATGGTGATGAACGCCTTGTCGGACAGGCCGCAAAGCGCCAAGCCGTAACCAATCCGGAAAACACGCTATTCGCCATCAAACGCCTGATTGGCCGTCGTCATGATGACAAATCAACGAAAAAATTCGCCGAACTCGTTCCCTACGAAATAGCAGATTCCAGCAATGGTGATGCTTGGGTACGGGTTGAGGGCGAGGATTATTCACCAAGCCAGATTTCTAGCTTTGTTCTTCGCAAACTGAAAGAAGATGCCGAGGCCTATCTTGGTGAAAGCGTGACGCAGGCTGTGATCACGGTTCCAGCCTATTTTAACGATTCGCAGCGCCAAGCAACCAAGGATGCTGGCAAAATTGCCGGTCTTGAAGTTCTGCGCATCATCAATGAGCCAACCGCAGCGGCTTTGGCCTATGGTCTGGAACAGCGCGAATCGGGTCTGATTGTTGTTTATGACCTGGGCGGCGGCACGTTTGACGTTTCAATCCTTGAGGTTGGTGACGGCGTTTTTGAGGTGAAATCAACAAACGGAGACACCTTCCTTGGCGGAGAGGATTTTGATCATCAGATCATCCAGTACCTCGCTGATGAGTTCAAATCGAGCGAGGGTATCGATCTTCGTAAAGACAAACTCGCGCTCCAGCGTCTAAAAGAAGCTGCTGAGAAAGCCAAGATTGAGCTTTCTTCGGCAATCCAGACCGATGTCAATCTTCCCTTTATCACCGCTGATGCAACCGGACCAAAGCACCTGAATGTAAAGATGACCCGCTCCAAGCTGGAACAGCTGGTTGAGGAGTTGATCCAGCGTACCATCAAGCCATGTAAAGCGGCGCTGAAAGATGCCGGTATTAAGGCCAGCGAGATTGATGAAGTAATTTTGGTCGGCGGAATGACCCGAATGCCAAAGATCATCGAAGCGGTGAGAGAATTTTTTGAAACTGAACCTCATCGCGGCGTGAACCCGGACGAGGTTGTTGCCTCGGGTGCGGCTATTCAGGCGGGTGTTCTGACCGGTGAGGTTAAGGATGTTCTGCTTCTCGACGTGACGCCATTGTCGCTTGGCATTGAAACCCTTGGCGGGGTTTTCACACGTCTGATTGACCGCAATACAACAATCCCGACAAAGAAAAGTCAGGTTTTCTCAACTGCTGATGATAATCAGTCCGCTGTGACCATTTCGGTCTATCAGGGCGAGCGCGAAATGGCCTCTGATAATAAGCATCTCGGCCAGTTTAATCTGGAAGGTATTGCCCCTGCCCCGCGGGGTGTTCCACAGGTTGAGGTGACTTTTGATATCGATGCCAACGGCATCGTTAAGGTCAGCGCGAAAGATAAAGCCACCGGAAAAGAGCAGGAAATCCGGATTCAAGCGTCTGGTGGACTGGAAGATAGCGAAATTGACCGCATGGTCAGTGAGGCCGAAGCCAATGCCGAGGAAGATAAAAAACGCCGCGATGCTGCTGAAACGCGCAATCAGGGCGAAGCTTTGGTGCATGGCGCGCAAAAAGCAATCGATGATCTTGGTGAGAAAGCTGAACCTGAAGCAAAGGCCGAAGTCGAAGCTGGAATTGCTGCCTTAAAAGAAGCCCTTGAAAGTGATGATATAGAAAGCGTCACAGCAAAATCTGCTGAGCTGTCACAGTTGATGATGAAGATGGGCGAGGCTGCCTATCAAGCTGAGCAGGATGCGGACCCATCCCAAGAGGGAGCAACAACAGGTGGCGATGAAACCGTTGTCGATGCCGATTTTGAAGAGGTCGACGACGAAGCTGACAAAAAATAGGCCTTTCAGGCAGAATTAGCGGGGCTGTCTGGAAGGGTGGCCCCTCTCCTTTAGCAAATAACTTTATCAGATAGTGTGGCGGCAACGGGCATGAGCAAGCGTGATTTCTACGAAGTCCTCGGCGTGTCGCAGGATGCCGACGAAAAAGAACTGAAAATAGCTTATCGCAAGCTTGCCATGCAAAATCATCCGGACCGCAATCCAGATGATGAGGCTGCTGGTGAGCGGTTTCGTGAAGCTACCGCAGCATATGATGTTCTAAAAGATCCACACAAGCGTGCCGCCTATGACCGGATGGGACATGCAGCGTTTGATAATGCTGGCGCGGGCGGCGGTGGTTTCGGTGCGAGTGGATTTGGCGGCGGCGGCGGCGGCTTTTCAGACATTTTTGACCAGATGTTCTCCGAATTTTCGGGGCGTGGGCGCGCCAGCCAGCCCGATCATGCCGGAAACGATCTTCGCTATGATATGAATGTGTCGCTGGAAGAGGCGTTTACCGGCGTGCAGCGTGATATAACTGTTACCGTTCCTGTCGGGTGTGATGGGTGCGGCGGATCCGGGTCATCAGAAGGCAGTCAGCCGCGGAGTTGCGGGACATGTGGCGGCAGCGGGCGCATTCGTGCGCAGCAGGGATTTTTCGCCGTTGAACGAACCTGTCACGCTTGTCAGGGAATGGGACAGGTTATCTCTGATCCGTGTAAATCATGTGGTGGTGACGGACGCGTCCAGCAAAGCAAAATTCTGTCGGTTTCTGTTCCGGCTGGGGTTGATACAGGAACACGGATTCGCCTTTCCGGCAAAGGGGAGGCCGGACTTCGTGGTGCTGCTGCCGGTGATCTGTATATTATCATAGCGGTTGATTCGCACCCTATTTTGCACCGTGATGGCGCCGATATCATGACCCGCATTCCCCTGCCAATGACTACAGCTGCGCTTGGTGGAACACTCGATGTTCCGACGGTTGAGGGCAAAATGGCCAGGTTGACGATTGAGCCCGGAACCCAGTCAGGTCGACGGTTTCGGATGCGAAGCAAGGGAATGCCTATTTTGCGGCGGAATGCGCGCGGCGATCAAATCGTCGAAGTTCAGGTGGAAACACCAACCAATTTGAATAAGCGGCAGAAAGACCTGCTGAAATCATTCGCTGAGGCGGGGGACACCAGTCCAGAGACCGATAGTTTTCTGAAACGGGCGCGGCGAATCTGGGCTGAAAAACCCTAATTTTAAGCCTTAACGACAGGCTCTAACGATAGACTCTAACGACGGGCCTTATCATCGGGCCTTAACATTGGGCCGAAATGCGTTTAACCCTTGCCCTGCTGGCGACAGCTTTATAGTCTCGCCGCAATCGGTGAGAAAAGGGTTGAGACGATGACACCATCAATACAGTCACCAATAAAAATTGCCATTCCGGGCGCGGCTGGCCGAATGGGCCAGATGTTGATCAGGGAAATTGCCGCCAGTGATGATTTGCAGCTTGTCGCGGCAACGGATCGTCCCGGCAGTGATGCCATCAATATGGATGCTGGCCAGCTGGCTGGAACAGGCGAAAATGGGGTGATCATCTCAGATGATCCGGCCGTGTTATTTCAAAACGCCGATGTCGTTGTTGATTTCAGTAGCCCGGCTGCCAGCGTTGCGCATGCCGGTCTTGCCGCAAAACATAGTGTAGGGCTGGTTGTTGGCACTACCGGATTGACCGTTGATGACGAAAAGTTGCTTGCCGCTGCTGGGAAACATAGCACGCTGGTATATTGTGCCAACACCTCGCTCGGCGTTACGCTTATTGGCAATCTGGTTGAACAGGTGGCGGCCCAGCTGGTTGATGGCTGGGATATCGAAGTTCTGGAAACGCATCATCACCATAAGGTTGACGCCCCGTCAGGGACCGCGTTGGCGCTGGGTCACGCGGCTGCGCGCGGGCGCGGGGTTGCTCTTGATGATGTCGCCGATATGGTCCGTCAAGGCCAAACGGGAGCGCGCAAAAAGGGTGACATTGGATTTTCTGTCCTGCGCGGCGGTGATGTTGCGGGCGAGCATTCAGTTATCTTTTTTGGCGAGGCTGAGCGCGTCGAAATTACCCACAAAGCCAATGATCGGGTGATTTTTGCGCGCGGGGCATTGCGCGCTGCGCGATTCGCCGCTTCAGCTGCAACGGGATTCTACAATATGGAAGATGTGTTGGCAGGCTGACACGCATAAATTTTGGCCCACGCCCGGGCTTCGGCAAAACACTCGGGCTTCGGTAAAACGCTCGGGATTTGTTAAAACGCCTAAACTTCGGACATTGCTTGCGCCCAATGTTTTCGGCAGAGCGAGATATATTTCTCGTTCCCGCCAATCTCCACCTGCGCCCCTTCGCGAATCACTTTACCATCACCACCCTGACGGCCCACCATCGTGGCTTTACTTCCACAATGGCAGATTGTGCGAATCTCGCGAAGCTCGTCAGCCAGCGCAAGAAGGCGCGCGCTTCCCGGGAAAAGATTGCCCTGAAAATCGGTCCGCAGCCCATAGCACATAACTGGAATACGCAATTGATCAACAAGGTCGGCAAGCTGCCACACTTGGGCGTCGGTAAGGAATTGCGCCTCATCAATCAATACACAATCGACCGGTGTTTTGGTGTGCTCAGCACTGATTACCGCGGCCATATCGGTCGATTCAGCAAAGGCAAAAGCTGGCTGCTCAATGCCGATCCGCGAGCCGATCCGCCCAGTAGCTAAACGGTCGTCCAGCTTTGCTGTCATCAACATCGTTGTCATTCCGCGTTCGCGGTAATTATGCGATGCCTGCAAAAGAATAGTGGATTTTCCGGCATTCATCGCCGCATAAGAAAAATAAAGCTTTGCCATTCGATCCTCAAAAAAACACGCGTCATTCTGCCGCCCATCGGAGCTTTTGTGAATGGAAAAACGCTGGAAAAACATCTAATGTCTTTCCAGCTTAAACAAAGCAAGATTTTGGCATCGGAGATTTATATGGCGCCCCCTTCTTTGGCATCAGTTCATGTGATGGATCACCCGCTGGTTGATCATAAACTGTCAATCCTTCGTGATCGTAAAACTCCGCCGCATCAATTTCGCCACACCCTGCATGAGCTATCATGGCTTCTTGCCTATCCGGCGTTCGCTGCGTTAAGGGTTGCCAACATTGAAA
>JAACDV010000090.1 GCA_009936825.1 Bacteroidota bacterium
GAAGGTCCGATTGATTTGCTGTTGGCTTTGGCGCGGGAACAAAAAGTTGATCTGGCACGCATCGCGATTCTACCGCTTGCCGAACAATATCTGGATTTTATCGAGAGGGCGCGGCGCATTGACCTGGAAATTGCCGCTGATTTTCTGGTGATCGCGGCGTGGCTGGCCTATCTGAAATCACGGTTACTGCTGCCTGACCCCGAGCCCGAACTGAATGAAGAAGTTGTTGATATGACTGACGCGCTGAAATATCAGCTGATGCGGCTGGAGTCGATGCAACAGGCCTCAAAACGTCTGATGTCGTTGCCACGCCTTGGTCAGCAGCGTTTTGCGCGCGGCGAGATTGAGCGGTTCGAGACTATTAGCGAGCCGGTCTGGACGGCAACGCTGTATGACCTTCTGGCCTGTTATGGATCTATTCGGTCGAGTGTTGAGAATCGCACGCTTACGATCTCTGCTTCCCGGCTGTTTTCGGTTGAAGAGGCGGCAGCACGTTTGCGACGGCTAGTTGGCCATGTGCCGGACTGGACGCTTTTGGAGACCTTTCTTCCGCCCGGGCTGAAAACCCCGCTGGACCGGCGTTCTGCAACCGCATCCCATTTTGTAGCCTCGCTGGAACTTGCCCGTGAAGGTGTGTTAAACCTGCGTCAGGATAGTCGTTTTGCCCCTATTTTTCTGAGAGTAAAGGATTCCGCATGAGTGCATCTGGCACAAAGGTGCAGGAGTGGGCCGCTACGATCGAGGCGTTGGTTTTTGCCTCTGCGAGACCCGTTCGGGCGCTCGAACTGCAAAACCAGCTTCCCGACGGGATTGAGCTAAACGCGGTCATTGCGCTTATTATGCAGCGGTTCGATGAAACCAGCGGCATAGAGTTTTGTCAGGTTGGTGATAGCTGGGCCTTTCGGACCCGCTCCGATATTGCCGAGCGCTTGAATACCCGCAAGCAGGTCGAGCGACCCTTGTCGCGTGCGGCGCTCGAAGTTCTGGCGATTATTGCGTATCACCAGCCCATTACACGCGCCGAGATTGAAGAAATCCGCGGGATCAGCCTGTCGCGTGGTACCATTGACATTCTGCTGGAGCTTGGTTGGATAAAACCCCGGGGCAGGCGCCGGACGCCCGGTCGGCCTCTGACTTGGGGCACCAGCCCGGTTTTTCTGGATCATTTTGGATTGTCCGAGCTAGCCGATTTACCCGGACTTGACGAGTTGAAATCTGCCGGTCTGCTGCGCAAAGGTCAGGTCATAGGCGGGGTGATCGAGACGGTTGATGATGATAATATCGATGAGGGTCAGGATAATTATGGCGCAGACCCCGATCTTCTGGAAGAGGCGCTGATGGAAGCCGGTCTCGACGCATCATTAGATGAAGATGAGGGTGCTAATGCTTGAATTTCGCAATATTGGTCATGCCTATAATGGCAATCCATCGGTAAAAGATGTCAGTTTTGAGGTGAGCCCGGGTGAGGTTGTAACGCTGCTAGGTCCGTCCGGATGCGGCAAAACCACACTTTTACGTCTTGCGGCAGGGCTGGAAAGGCCAAAGTCGGGCGAGATTTGGCTGAATGACCGACTGGTATCCGATGTTGAGCAAATTGTTCCGGCCGAAGATCGCGGCGTTGGCTATATGTTTCAGGATTACGCCCTGTTTCCACATCTGACCGTTCTGGAAAATGTGGTGTTTGGACTGCGCGATAAGGGCAGTGTTGCGATGCGGCGCGGCCTTGACGTTCTGGCCGAGGCGAATATTGAGGCACTGGCCGATGCCTATCCGCATGAGCTATCTGGCGGCCAGCAACAACGTGTTGCTTTGGCGCGGGCGCTGGCCCCCAGACCATCGGTTATTTTGCTGGATGAGCCTTATGCCGGTCTGGATAGCAGGCTGCGTGAGCGTATTCGTGATCAGATGCTGCATGTTCTAAAGGCCTCTAAGACGGCAGCGCTAATGGTAACGCATGACGCCGAAGAGGCGATGTTTATGTCGGACACAATTATCGTTTTGCGCGACGGTGATGTTCAACAATCAGGCCGGCCGGTTAACCTTTATTGCCAGCCTAATAGTGCTTTTGTTGCGGAATTCTTTGGTGAAGTGAACCAGCTGGAAGGGGTGATTTCTGGCGGTTTTATCCAAACTGTGCTTGGCAAATTTGCAGCACCATCGGATTTAGCTGAAGGCCAGCCAGTACGTATCGTCATCCGGCATGAAGCGCTGAATATTGAGCCCGATAGCGCCGGTGCTAATGCTTTTGTGATGGAGGCGCGGTTGTTGGGGCGTGCATCCCTGATCCATTTGTCGGTCCCTGCCGGTACTGAGGAATTACATCTTCATGCGCGCGTTCCGGGGCTGAATTCATTGCAAACTGGCAGTTCCGTCAGGATTACGGTTGATCCGACGCAGGCATTCGTGTTTCCGCAAGCCTAAATTTTTAGGTGATCCAGATGCAACGTTATCTTGTTCATCCGGGATAGCCTGTTTATAGTCTTTAATCCTATAGCGCTTGGGGGCTTTGTCACCCATGCAACTTAACGCAGAGGAAATATAATGTTTGGCGGTAGTTTCAGCATCATGCACTGGCTTGTCGTTCTGGCCGTTGTCCTGCTCTTGTTTGGCGGGCGCGGCAAGGTTTCTTCAATCATGGGTGATTTTGGCAAGGGATTGCGCAATTTCAAAACCGGATTGAAGGGTAGCAACGAAGACACCGAAGAGGAAGAAGTCGAGGTGATCGAAGCGGCACCGGTCGTCAAGAAAAAAGCCCCAGCTGCGAAAAAGACATCTGCGAAAAAGGCACCTGCGAAAAAGGCTGCTGCAAAAAAGGCTGCTGCAAAAAAGGCTTCGGCCAAGAAAGCTTCCGCTAAGAAGGCTTCCGCTAAGAAATCTGCGAAGAAAAAAGCCGCCAAAAAGAAATAAGTAGGGTCCCGGTATGCTGGACATCGGTGGTTGGGAATTTCTCGCTATAGCTTTCGTCCTGATCATGGTCGTTGGCCCTAAAGAGTTGCCAAAACTGCTGCGAAGTTTTACCACGCTAACCCGCCAGATACGCAAAATATCCCGTGAATTCAGCGATAGTATGCATGACATGGCTAATGAAGCCGAGATTGCCGAAATCAAGAAAGCAATGGCCAAGGTCAAGTCGGGCGAGTTTGATGACCTTGCCAATACCATTGCCCCTGAGGGCGAGATTGGTGACACGGTAAAAGAAATCGGCAGCGCGGTTAAGGGCGCGGTTAAAGAAGATGGGGTTGCCGAAGAGATCAAATCGATCGGCGGCATCGCTGGTGATGTTGGCGCCAGCATCAGTGCCGATGCGGAAGGCCATGTTGATAAGGGCCAAGTTGATAAGGGCCAAGTTGATAAGGACACGACGTGATCTGCCCCAAAGACCAAAAAATCCGCGTCCCGGAAAGCTGGCCCCAAGAAAGCTGGCCCCAAGAAAGCTGGGGCCAAGAAAGCTGGGGCCAAAAAAGCTTCCGCCAAGAAATCTGCCGGAAAAAAGAGCTAGCGCATAATGGCTGATGACACCGATATCGATGAGGAAGACGGCAACCAAGGGCAGATGTCACTGATCGGTCATTTGACTGAATTGCGCAATCGACTGGGTGTTGCGTTGCTGGCCTTTGTCGTTCTGTTTTTGCTCTGCGTTGCGCCGATGCCCGGCGGCGGTGTCAATAACAGTATCGCCAGCCATGTCTTTATTTTTCTGCAAGCCCCTCTTGCTGAAATTCTCGAAGAAAAGGGCGGCGGCCGGATGATTTTCACGGCGCTGCACGAAGGTTTTTTCACCCAGATAAAGGTTGGTTTATTTACCGCGCTTTGCGTGTCTTTTCCGATTATCAGTATACAGTTATGGAAATTTATCGCACCGGCGCTTTACCGGAAGGAAAAGCGGGCCTTTCTGCCGTTTCTGCTGGCGACTCCAGTGCTGTTTGTTACTGGTGCCGCGATGGTTTATTACGTCGTCACCCCGATGGCGTGGGACTTTTTCGTCGGGTTTGAAATGGCCGGAACCGAGGGCTCGCTTGCCATCGAAATCGAGCCGCGCATCAGTGAATATTTGTCTCTGATCATGCGGCTGATCTTTGCCTTTGGATTGGCGTTTGAATTGCCGGTCGTGTTGCTTTTACTGGTTCGCGCCGGACTGGTATCCCCCGCTGCTCTGGCGGAAAAGCGCAAAATAGCCATTGTGGTCGCCTTTGTAGCGGCGGCCATTTGGACCCCGCCAGATGTTGTCTCCCAACTTTTGCTGGCTGCGCCTATCATCGCCCTTTACGAGATTTCAATCTTTGGGGCGAAGTTCATGGCCCCAAAACGCTTTGATGAAGAGGAACCAAAACGCTTTGATGAAGAGGAAGACGAATCCTAATCGCCCGCAAACCTATTCCCTGCTAGCCTAGCGCCCGACTTTGACCTGCTTCGCTGTAAAATGAGGCTTCGCTGTAAAATGAGATTGAACCATGCATGACATTCGCTTTATCCGCGACAATCCTGATGCCTTCGATGCTGCGATGTCACGTCGCGGAATCTCGTCCTCTGCTGCCGAAATTCTCGATATGGATAGCCGTCGCCGCGCGCTGCAAAGCCAGTTGCAGGAATTACAGTCCCGCCGGAATGTTGCCTCAAAAGAGATCGGCGCGCGCGAGGGCAAGGGTCAGGATGCCGATGATCTGATTGCTGAAGTGAACGACATTAAGGCAAAGATGCCGGCTATCGAAGAGGAAGAGACCGCGCTTGGCTCGGCACTGGATGGCCGCCTGATGGAACTTCCAAACATTATGGATGATGATGTTCCGCAGGGCGCTGATGAAAATGATAATGTGATGATCCGCGATCATGGCACAAAGCCGGAATTCACCTTTACGCCGCAGGATCATGTGGCGATTGGTGAAGGTCTGGGCCAAATGGATTTTGCCACTGCGGCAAAGCTATCTGGCGCACGTTTTGTTTTACTGCGCGGTCAGTTGGCACGGCTTGAACGCGCGCTCGCGGCCTTTATGCTAGACACGCATACTGCCGAGTTTGGCTATCAGGAAACCTTACCGCCCTTTCTGGTGAACACCAAATCCATGACCGGGACGGGCAATTTGCCTAAATTTGGCGATGATCTGTTCCGGGCGGATGATAAATGGCTGATCCCCACAGCTGAGGTGCCGTTGACAAATATTGCCGCCGATGAAATTTGGCCGGTTGACGCGCTTCCCATGCGCTTTACCGCGCACACCGCCTGTTTTCGGTCCGAAGCCGGGTCTGCTGGCCGGGATACGCGGGGGATGATCCGCCAACACCAGTTTTCCAAGGTTGAGCTTGTTAGCATCACCCATCCGGACGAATCTGAGGCCGAGCATCAACGGATGACCGCTTGTGCTGAAACCATTTTGCAGCGGCTTGGGCTTGCTTACCGTGTGATGGTTTTATGCAGTGGCGACATCGGTTTCGGGGCGCGCAAAACTTATGATCTCGAAGTTTGGCTTCCGGGGCAGGATGAAGGACGCGGAATGTATCGTGAAATTTCATCCTGTTCAAATTGCGGACCGTTTCAGGCCCGCCGGATGAAAGCGCGCCTCCGAGACGCCGATGGCAATATCCAGCTTGTTCACACATGGAACGGGTCCGGGCTTGCCGTGGGCCGCACGATGATCGCTGTTCTCGAAAACGGGCAGCGCGAAGATGGATCTGTTTTGCTTCCTGAAATCCTTCATTCCTATATGGGAACTGACATTCTGACGGCAATCTAGCTCGTTTATTTTTATATTTTTTTCCTTATCCAGCTCGTAAAGGCCTGCACTATGCCAGTCACATCATCCACCTCTGTTGGCCGTATTCTGATCAGTAATGATGACGGAATTGACGCCATTGGTATCGAAATTCTGAGCGAGATTGCCCGCACTCTCAGCGATGATATCTGGGTAATTGCACCAGATGGCAACCGGTCGGGAATGTCCCGCGCCATTTCACTGCACAAGGATGTGATTATTGAGCCGCGCGGCGATAATCATTTTACCTGTTCGGGAACGCCGAGTGATTGTGTGATTATGGGGCTGGCGCGTGTGATGGATGAAAAGCCCGATCTTGTGCTATCAGGTATCAATGCCGGAATGAATGCGGCTGACGATGTTTTATATTCCGGAACCATTGCTGCGGCGATGGAGGCGTCTTTGATGGGCGTTCCGGCAATCGCTCTCTCGCAGCGTAATGGCCGGCTTGATAGGGCCGATTTTGATGCCGCTGCCGCGCATGGCGAGGCGGTAATCCGGCATTTGCTAGAGGTCGGGATTGCCGATCGTACGATTATGAATGTGAATTTCCCGCCGATTGCGCCGGCTGATGTCCGCGGAATCAAACCGGCCTCGCTGGACCGGCATAAATTCGGGGATCAGGTCATCGAAGGCACAGTGCCGAATAGTTACAGGCTGGGCCCGTTACTGGCCAAACAGGAAACCTTGCCGGGAAGTGACCGGGCCATCATGGATGAAGGGTGGATATCTTTGACTTCATTAAGTATGGATATCATGGCGAAGGAAATTCAGGCAGGGTTGAAGGAAGTGGTGTTTTAGGCGGTTCTTCGCCCAAAAATTTATTTGCTGGCCTATCCCGGACTATTGACGATTATTCATCAGGCTATTTAGGCGTAAATTCAGGCCAAAAATGCAGGAATTTCAGAACGAAAAAGCACAATTGATCATGACATTGCGCGGCATGGGGGTTCTTGAATCCGACGTTCTGGCAGCAATTGAGCGCGTGCCGCGTGAGATTTTCGTGTCTAGCGCGTTGCAGGAACATGCTTATGAAAATGCCTCGCTGCCGATTGCCATGGATCAGACGATCAGCCAACCCTATGTTGTTGCGCGGATGACAGCGGCGCTGCGGTTAACCGGACGAGAGCGCGTTTTGGAAATTGGCACAGGCAGCGGGTATCAGGCATCAATCCTGTCGTTTTTGGCTCGCCGGGTTTATTCAATCGAACGCTTGCGCCCGCTTTTAGTCGAGGCGGAAAACCGGTTTCGCGAGTTGCGGATCACAAATGTGACAACAAAACTGGGGGATGGCGCAAAAGGCTGGCCTGAAGGCGCACCTTTTGACAGAATACTGTTGACCTGCGCACCAGCGGAAATTCCAGTTGCCCTGTTGAATCAATTGAAATTAGACGGCATCATGGTAGCACCCGAAGGGCAGGGACGAGACCAACAGCTTGTCGTGATTACCCGCACCGAGGCTGGATTTGAACGGGAAATTATTCTGCCAGTCAAATTCGTACCGCTGATTGAAGGATAAAGCATGCCGCGCTTTGACAAATTAAAGTCCTTTCGTTGGAATTCGCTTCGTTCAATCGCCATGATACCTCTTATCGCGGCGGTGCTGGCTGGCTGCAGTGGTGGAGATGCTCTGGCCCCGTTGGTAGTGGCGCCGCTTCGCCAGCCGATAGAGCAAATTCCGCCGAATGGCCGCATAACTGTTAAAAAAGATGATAGCATTTACACGGTAGCTGCGCGTTATGGCGTGCCGCCAACATCGATCATTCGCGACAATGAAATCGGACCGCCTTATAGAATTGTCCCGGGCCAATCCTTGATTATCAGCCCGCAGCGGTTTCATATCGTAACGGTTGAGGATACGGTTTTTTCAATCTCGCAGCGTTACGCGATAAGCCAGTATCAGCTGGCGCAGGCAAACGGACTTGAAGACCCGTTTGAATTGGTCGTAGGCCAGCGTTTGATTTTGCCCGCCACACAGGATTTTTCGGTACTAGAAGCACTGCCAGATGCGCAAAACACAGCCACGGCAGCACTTGTGTCCACGCCGGTAAAAGCGCCGCCCACCCCGGAGAAAAGGTTTGTTGCGCCGTCTGGAACCGGATCTTTTCAGTGGCCTGTTGAGGGCGAGGTTATTGCCGAATTCGGCCCGGCATCACGCGGCGTTCATAATGACGGGGTGAATATTCAGGCAAATGAGGGAGACGCAGTGCGCGCAGCCGCACGCGGTACGGTTGCTTTTGTCGGGCGGGAGATTAAATCCTTTGGCACTCTGGGTCTGGTCAAGCATGATGGCGGCATCATTACCGCTTATGCCCATCTTGGCGATGTTCTTGTTAAGGAAGGCGATGTGGTTGAAGTGGGAACACAGATCGCCACGGTAGGCACCTCGGGCAAAGTTGAGATGCCGCAACTGCATTTTGAAATCAGGAAATCACGTCAGCCGATTGATCCGCGCACGTTGATAGCCTGATTGCTGAAGGTTTATTGATATCCCGGCCCTAGTACTGGGATATATTCGTTTCTGTGCGGGCTGCCAGATCGACGATAAATTGCCATGCAACACGCCCTGATCTTGCCCCGCGTTCCATTGACCAGGCCAACGCTTCGCGGCGCACATCTACCTTCGCCGTGTTAATGCCAAAATGAGCGATATATCCATCGACAATTTCAAGATAGGTTTCCTGATCGGTTGTGTGAAAGCCTATCCACAGGCCGAA